>CANREU010000184.1 GCA_947629725.1 uncultured Clostridia bacterium | reverse complement strand
GTGAAGGGGCTCTTCCGTTACGGCGGGAAATCGGGCGATGCCGATATGTCGGGCTACTATTGGTACGACAGCACCGTCAACTATGCGGAAATGCGCGCGAAGAGCGGCAACACCGAATTTAACTACTTTTCGACGGACCCCGCAACGCAAACCGACGTTTCCTACTTTTTCAATCTTTATCAAGTTGCGTTTGCGGGCAACGACTATGCGGGGCAATTTTTCCCGCTTAACTATGCGAACCGCGACGGAAACAATGGAACGCGCACCCTTCTCAATTTCAATAACAACGGCAATGCAGCGGCACGATACACCACTTGGGACGGGAATGGAAACGACGCAAGGGGTAGCGTCAACCACTACTTCGGAATGTCGATGGAAGTGGAGTTCATGCAGCCCGCGGGCTACCAAGTGGGCGGCAACGACATGACCTTCACTTTCGCGGGGGACGACGACGTTTGGATCTTTTGCGACGACGTTTTGATCGCCGACCTCGGCGGCAACCACAACGCGCTCGCCTGCGACGTCAACTTCTCGACGGGGGAAATCGTCTACTATGCGAGCCAGCAGGATCAAGTGGCGGAAAACGCCGTCTGGCGGGTCGATTATCTTTCCAACTGCTTCGGGGTCGATTTGGACTACGGGCGGGACGTGAAGGGCTGGGTGCAGAGAGGCACCGTCCCCGAGGACGACGCCGCGCTTCAAGATCACTACATGAGGAACTATAACGGCGGACAGGGCTGGCTCTCGGGCAGAAGCGGCGACAAACTCAATTTTTACGGGGCTTCACGCGAAAACGTCGGCTTGATATTTCCACGGTATGAATATACCAACCTCACCTCGGGCAGTAACACGAGCGGGGCGACGACGAACGCCCGCTACGGGAGCGAGTACGGCACTTTCGAGGAACTCACCCGCCACACCCTCAAGTTCTACTTCCTCGAGGGCGGCAATATGTCCAACTGTATGCTCAAATTCAACCTTTCCGCCATTGCGGACTAACGGTCTTTGGGAGAAAACGCTATGAAGAATACGATCACGAAACAAAAAACAGTCGCCGCGGCGGCGCTGCTCCTTGCGGCGTCGGCAGGCCTTGCAGCGGTGGGGGGGAGCCTCCTCACACGCGCGGCCCCCGAGGGGGTCGATCCCTACACGATCGAGGAGGACATCTACCGCGCCTCTGGCACGGACGGCTTCTTCGACTCGGCGGCGGTGCACAAACTGTACACCGCTCTTACGAGAACGTCGGAAAAACCCGAAGGCAACGCGGAAGCGGAATTTGAGAACGTGGCGGCGCTTGTGAGCGACGGCACGGCGAAGACGGTCGCCGACTTCGGCGAGATCTATTTGACCTTCGGCGGCATCCGCTGGACGGCGGTGTATCTCTCCAAAGTGGGGACGGACGACGTCTCCCTCACCCTCTTGGAGGCGGACACCCGTTCGCAGTCCGACTATTGGCAGAAGGACTACAAGAGCACCTCGCTCACGGCCGACGTCGCGGTGCCCTCGAATATGTATGCGACGAGCTACATGCGCGCGGTCGCCCTCAACGCGGGCGGCGGCTATGCGACGGCGCAGCAGGATTCGACGACGGCGGCGCAGGATAAGGAGAACCGCTATGCCCGCTTCACGATGGGGGACATAGACAACAGCCTCACGAAGTTCCTCTTCACGCCCGAACAGGTCGGCTGGCAGGCGCAGGAGAAGGCGACGGAGGTCTCGAAAAATGCGAACGGCGTCTACAACCGCAGCAACGAGGCGTATAACGCCGTTCCGAACGACGGCTTCTTCTCGGGCGGGAACTACACCGTGGGGCAGACAAACTACTCCAACTGGTCGTCCACCTATCAAGTGGGCGGTTCGGCGGTCACGACGGAGACCCACGGCCTCTGGAAGAGCGACTATGTGTGGCTCCCGAGCGCGACCGAGCTCGGCGAAGTCTCGAGCAACAAGAGTATCGACTACGCGGGCATCTGGAATATCACCGAAGACCAGCGCAACTTCGGCGGGAGGGAGTATTGGACGCGTTCGGCGTACCACGCTTCCCCCGCACAGGCGGTGTTCTGGGACAAGAAGGGCTATTCCAACTCGGCGAGCGTCGAAGAAATGAAGGTCGTGCGCGCGTGCATCCACCTCAATCTCCCGCAGGCGGAGAAGGACTCGCAGGTCATCGTCACCACGCCGCAGATCTTCGATGAAAACAGCATCAACACCCAGCGCGCGGGTTACAGCGGCGCAACGATCACGCAGGTCGTAGGCGGGACTTCTACCTATTCCCAGCAGTTCACATTCGGCGCCGACACCGCCCGCGGAAGCGACGATCAGTTTACCGATTTCCAAGCACTTGTCGACGGCGAAACCGTTTATTATAACCCCATCATCTACAACGGATCAAAGCGCCTCTTCGGCGTCCGCGCGGGGGACATGGCACATGTCGCGTCCTTCACCGTGGGGGCGGAAAACGAGAAGGGCAAGATAGCGACTTACACGCGGGGAGCGGAAGGCGGCTATACTTCCGAGGACCCGCTTACCTCCATGCAATTTGTCTCCGCGGTCGATAGCGATCCGGGCTACGGCCGCACGAATTGGGGAGAGAAATCCTGGAACACCGAGACCGACGGCGACGGGTTCGTCGGCTACTTTGTGGCGGTGAATGCAGATACCTACACCGTCACCTTCCAACTCGATACGGATACCGAAAAAGTAAAATATTGCTGGTCGAGCACCTACACGCACACCGACCTTATGTACACGCTGAAGATCGGCGCGCGCCCGCTTGCCATCGAAGTGAAGGACGCGACCTCCGTCTACGGCGAAGATGTCGCCCTCGACCAAACGGCGGGTTGGAGCGTCGTCGGTCTCGGCTTTGCAAAAGAGGGCGAGAAGAAGTTCGTCTCCCTCAACACGAATGCCTCTTCGGTCTCCGCCGTGGGGAGCACCTACGCCGTTTGGGCGCGCTTTGCGCATATCGACGGGGAGGGCAGCGAAGAGGAGAAGTTGAGCGCGGCGGCCAACTACTCGGTGCAGTATTGCGGCAAATATGCGGGCGTTTCGGGCTTCGGCACCGATGGCTCGCGTTACAGCGAGGGGACGGCGGGCGCCTACACGATCACTCCCGCCGCCATTGCATACGGCAGCAGCGCCGTTTTGGCGGAGAACAACAAAGGCGTCCTCGGCTTAAAATCCGACTCCACCTATCAAGATGACCCCGCCGTTCAGGCACTCACGGACGGCGCGAAGATTTGGAGCCGCGTCGCCGAATACAGGACGTCGGAGGGCACCTCCTTCAGTTACGACGCCATCCTCGCCGACGGCGTGACGAACGATCCCGAAAACGACGAAGTCGTCTTTAAGGGGACCGAGGCCTTCGGTACTATCACCTACACGAAGGTTTTGCAGGTGAAGGAGGCGGGCGGCGGCTACACCTATGAGGTCGTCAACAACCCTCAAAGCGCCAGCGGCAACGACAACAACCGCGGCGTGCGGCTCACCGACCCCGGCGATTTCATCGTGTTCGTCACCGTCACGGCCTCTAACCACGAGACGCTCTACGGCATTCTGTCCGTGCACATCACGAGTGCAGACATCCGCCTTGAGCTCGACTCCAACCTTAAACTCACCTATGAGTACGGCCACTTCGGCACGACGGCGAAGATCAACGGCGCGGCCGTCAACTTTACGGAGCTCGGCATCGAGGGGGCGGAAACGCTTATCGACCCCGATTCCGCGACCCTTATCGCACTTTTCTTCAATACGACGTACATCAAGAACATCTATGAGGTAGACAAGGACACGAAAGCGGCGAACCCCGTATCGGATGTTCAAACCTATCTCAACAACGTGCTCGGCACGGGGGACGCGCGGATCAGCATCTCCTTCGGCGGCGGCGCCGAAAAGTCGGGCGCGGGGCACTATGCGGTGATAGCGGAGGGCTATTCCCTCCAGATCGCATGGGTGCAGGGCGTGGACGACCAGCGGCAGTTGAGTTTTGCGACGAAGGACGGCGACATCATCCGCTTCATCACGGTGGAGCAGTATGAACTTCGGCCGCAGTGGGGGACGGACAGCTTCGTCTACAACGGCAAGCAGCCCGACATCCAACCCTCTCTCGACCCCGGCAGCGGCGCAGGGCAGAAGTTCTTCGAGGACGACGCGGAGCTCTCCCGCACGGGCGAAGTAGGTCCCAACGCGCAGGAAGATGCGTACACCGTCAACGTCACGCTTACGGGGAAGGACGCGGGCAACTACAAGCTCGCCGAAACCTCCCACGGATACACCATTACGCCCAAGCATTTGACGATCGTCGCCATGCCGCAGACCTATACCTACGACGGCAAGGACGCGACGAATAAATTCAAGACGACCAACGAGGGGACGGACGTCATCGTCTACACCTTCATAGAGAACCCCGCCGAAGGCGAGACGGTGAAGATCATCCTCGCCCTCAAGGACGGCGCGGCGAGCGTCATCCATGCGGGCTCCTATCAAGTGGAGGTAGCGTCGTGGACCGTTTCGGGCGACCATATCGACCCGGACGCCACGACCGCGCAGAACAACTACACCGTCGAGATCGTCGGCCAGGACGAGGCGGGGGCATTCACGATTTTGCCCGTACAACTCAATATCACCCTTTCGGGGCACTCGAACACTTACGGCGAGGAGCACGCCCTCAACGACAGCGATTATTGGCAGAGCGGCAAATCGAGCGAAGCGCACGGGTTTACTTTCAACTCTACCGACCTCCTCGAAGCAGACGAGGAGCGGGTGCGCGTCGCCCTCTACTATGAGGTGGACGGCGTCAAGCGCTATATCTATGGCGAAGGCGGCAAGTTCGACGGCGTCGGGACCTACTCCATCAAGGCCGAACTTTGGTATTATATCGGCACCGACGGCGATAAACTCAAGGCGGAAAATTGGCAGCTTGCAAACGGCTCCGAGGACTACACCCTCAACTCCGCGTTTGTCCCGCAGACCCTCACGATCACCCAGCGCGAAGCGACCATCACCGTAAAACAGCACACCGTGACTTACGGCGACGTAACGCAAGATACCCTTGCGGCTACGCTCGCGGAGGCGGCAAAAACGATCGTTGAATTCGGGAACTTTGTCAGCGGCGAAGAACCCACCGTCACTTTGCGCATCGGCAGTGCGGTATATACGGCGGACTATCTGAATGCGGGCGAATACACTTTCTCCGCTTCCTACACCGAAAATGAGAATTACGCCATCTCCGTCGTGACGGAAGAGAAATTCATCGTCGAAAAACTCGAGCTTACGCTTACGGTGGACGTCGGCAGCAATCCCCGCACGACGATCTACGGCGATACGCCCAATTTCGGCGGCATCACCGCAACGCCTACGGGAGACGCGGCCTTCCCCGACGGCGACGCCCACACGTTCTCCTTCTACCTTTCGGATACCCCGAACGGCGCAAAGGCCGCAAAGCCCGTCATCACCGAGGAGAACAGGGGCACGTACTACCTCTGCGTGGAGATCGCGGATAACCCCAACTATATCTTCACCTTCAGCGGCAAGGTCGAATGGACGATCACGGCGAGAAAGGTCACCGTCATACTCGGGAGCGGAACGTCCGTCTACGGCACGGAGCCCGACCTCTCCTCCATTTCCAAAGAATGCACAAGCCTTGTTTCGGGCGACAGCGTGGAGGACCTCGGTCTCACGCTGAAGATCCAAGAGGAAAAGAGCGGTACGTATTACGACGCGGGCAGCTATCACCTCACGGGCGATTGTACCAACCTCAACTACGAGCTCATGTTTACGGGCGGCAGTTATGAGATCGCGAAGAAGGACATCACCGTAAAGGCGAACGACTTCGAGATCGAATACGGCGAGGTCCCTTCGGACGACAACGACAGGTTTACCTTTGTTGAAGGCGGGCTTGTCGGCGATGACGGCCGCACCGATCTTGCGATCGTGCTTACGGTCTCCATGCAGAAGAAGGACGGAAGCGAGCCCGAAGCCCAATGGAATGTGGGCGAATACGAGATCACGGGGACGAGCACGTCTCAAAACTACAACGTCACCGTGAACCCCGGCACGCTCAAGGTCGCCCCGCGCGACCTTCTCATCTTTATCTCTCCCGCGGGCACGGCATACGGCGCGGCTCTCATCGCGGACGCCGACCTCGAAGCCTACGCGAGGATCATGAGCCCCTCCTCGCTTGCCGAGTGGGATAGCGGAAGCAAACTTCGGGATTTAGGGATCACCTTCAGGGTGGACGGGGCGCACGGCGACCCCGTGAACGTCGGCACCTACGCCATCAGAGGGACGGACGCCAGCGATAACTACGAAGTCACGTTCGTCGGCTCCAACGACGACGATCCCACGGCGGGGCGGTATACTGTCTCCCAGCTTACGAACGTCGTCATCCAGCTCGGGAGTTTCTCGGACGTCTACGGCTCCGCCAATCCCGACCTTGAAAACAACAAGTGGTGGACGGAAAACGGCGGGAAGGTCTCCTATCCCGCAGAGTCGGGCGTCACGAACCTCGACGACGACTTCCTCAATATCGTCCTCGAGATCGTCGGCGGGGCAGACCCCAAAGAGGCAGGCACCTACACCGTCCACGTGAAGAGCACGAACGAGAATATCGTCTGCATTTGCACCGACGGCACCTACACCATCACCCCCAAGCCCATTGAAGTCACCATTCACGGCGTGGAGCAG
>CANREU010000183.1 GCA_947629725.1 uncultured Clostridia bacterium | reverse complement strand
AGGCGCAGGAGGCCACGCAGACCTGTCTCCCGCGCTCCGGAAAGGTGCTTTTGAGCGTGAACGACCGCGACAAGGCGGAGCTTGCGGAGGGGGACGCGCGCGAGATCTATCTTCCCGCGGGCAAGTGGATGGACCTCTTCGACGGCAAGATCTATTCGGGCGGGCGCACGGTAAAAAAGAGCTATCCGCTTGCCGCCATGCCCCTCTTTGTCCGCCTCGGCGCCCTCATCCCCCTCGTAAAGAGCGCGCAGACCACAAAGCTCCTCGACCGCACCTCTCTCGTCTGCGACCTCTATCCCGACAGGGAGGGTTCGGACGAAGGTTTCCTCTATGAGGACGACGGCGAGACGACGGCCTACCGCAAGGGGGTCTTCGCAAAGCGCGCCTACACCGCCCGTTTCCTCCCCGAAAAGAACGCCTACTCCGTGCACTTCGGCGCGCAGGAGGGGAGCTTTGAGGGCGGGGAAAAGGAGGTCACCCTCCAATACCACCTCCTCCGCGGGATGGAAAAGGTCGTCTGTGTTTATCTTAACGGCGAGAGCGTGCCCTTCGAGGTGCACAAAAAGAGGAAGGGGTACCCCCTGAATACGGAGGGCGCGCCCGATGGCCCCGTTCTCACCGTCACCTTCCGCATGGGAGCGGGAGAGTACGACGCGGAGTTCCTCACCTGCGCACTATAAGTTCGGCTTATAGATAGTATAACAAATCCGAAAGCGGGCGGCGCGAGCGCTGCCCGCCGTTTGTTTGCAAAAATTCGCCGTCCCTGTTATAATATGGTAGAAAAAACACCGTTTCGGCGGAGAAAGGAGTGAAATTATGCACTATGTAGAGAGAGTTCTCTCCGAACTCAAGGCGAAAGATCCGAACGAACCCGAGTTTCATCAGGCGGCGATGGAAATTCTGAACGGGCTCAGACCCGCCATCGACCGTCATCCCGAATATGAAAAGGCAGCCCTCTTGGAGCGTTTTGTCGAGCCCGAGCGCGTTGTCCTCTTCCGCGTGCCGTGGGTAGACGACAGGGGCACGGTGCGCGTGAACAGGGGCTACCGCGTGCAGTTCAACAGCGCGATCGGACCCTACAAGGGCGGCCTGCGCTTCCATCCCTCCGTACACCTCTCCATCATCAAGTTTTTGGGACTCGAGCAGATCTTGAAGAACAGCCTCACGGGGCTGCCCATTGGCGGCGGCAAGGGGGGCTCGGACTTCGACCCGAAGGGCAAGAGCGAAAATGAGATCATGCGCTTCTGCCAGAGCTTCATGACCGAGCTCTACCGCCATATCGGGCAGGATACCGACGTCCCCGCGGGGGACATCGGCGTGGGCGGCAGGGAGATCAGGTATCTCTTCGGGCAGTATAAGAGGATCGCAAACGAGCATGTCGGCGTCCTCACGGGGAGAGGTCTCACCTACGGCGGGAGCCTCGTCCGCACCGAGGCCACGGGCTACGGGCTCGTCTACATGGTCGAAGAGGCCTTAAAGTGCCGCGGCGACGGGTTCAAGGGGAAGACGGTCGTCGTCTCGGGCTCGGGGAACGTCGCGATCTACGCCGCCGAAAAGGCGCAGTCCCTCGGCGCGAAAGTCGTCGCCATGTACGACTCCAACGGCTATATCTACGACAAGACGGGCATCGACATCGCCGTCGTCAAACAAATCAAGGAAGTGGAGAGGGGACGCATCAGGGAGTATGCGGAGCGCGTGAAGACGGCCGAATATCACGAGGGGTGCAAGGGCATTTGGAATATCCCGTGCGACATCGCCCTCCCCTGCGCCACGCAGAACGAGATCGACGCGGAGAGCGCGAAGGCGCTCGTGAAAAACGGCGTGAAGTACGTCGGCGAGGGGGCGAACATGCCCACGACCCTCGAGGGGATCGCCGTCTTCCAAAAGGCGGGCGTCGTGTTTTTGCCCGCAAAGGCGGCGAACGCGGGCGGCGTCGCAACGAGCGCGCTCGAAATGGCGCAGTCGAGCGGGCGGCTCTTCTGGACCTTCGGCGAGGTGGACGCAAAACTCAAAAATATCATGGTGAATATTTATCACAATATGGATAGCGCCGCCGCGGAATACGGCGCCAAAGGGGACTACGTCGCGGGCGCGAACATCGCGGGCTTCATGAAAGTCGCCGCCGCCATGCTGGCACAGGGGATCGTTTAACACACTTCTCCTTGCCCCCCTCCGTGGGAGGCATAGACCCACCCCCTCCGTGGGAGGGGGTAGGGGCACGCGCCACGGCTCCTCATACCGAGGGCGTAGCCCGAGTGTATCTTGAAAGATTCACTCGCCCTCTTCGAGGGCTCGGAATGAGGGAACGATTACCTCCTCCCTCGTTTGAGGGTGGGGGGAGCCTCTCCTCTTGCCTTCTCCTTGAGGAGAAGGTGGCACGGCGTAGCCGTGACGAATGAGGTGTTACAAACTGTTTCTTCCTTATTCAAAAGTCAGCAAAGAGCAGAATAAGGAATTGCCAATCATATACACCTCATCACCGCCGCAAGCGGCGGAGCTTCTC
>CANREU010000182.1 GCA_947629725.1 uncultured Clostridia bacterium | reverse complement strand
GGGATTGAAGAGATAGGCGAGCGACTCGTTGTGTTTGCTCGTGTCTCTCCCCGAAAGGGTGGCTGTTTTATTGGCGTCTACCCAAGCGTAATTGCCGAGCGCAAGGTGGGGATAGCCGTCGTCTCCCAAATTATAGTTGACGATGCCGCGGTACGCCTTGCCCGCTCCCGTACCCGTGTTTCCGTCGAGCCCGAGATTGTAGAACGCACCCTGCGTATCCCCCGATTTGGACGCACCGATTGCATTGTTCGTCCAGGCGTTCCATGCGCCGGTCTGCGCGCCGAGGGTCAGATAATGCCCTGCGTTGATGCCGTATGTGCCGTTTGAGGTGCTCTCGTCGTCGAATTCGTCGGGAGACGTCTGCGTAGCGGCGCTTGAATTCTTCGCCCAATAGTCAATGAGATTGACGGTGCAGTTGGGCGGATCCTTCTTATCGGACTCCGCAACAAGATACGACGTGGCGTCTGTGTTCCACTGGGCGACGGCGACCTCCGCATTCGGCGCGGCGACATACGCAGCCACAGCAAAACAGGCGGCAAGCCCCACGGCGGTTGCCCCCTGTGCGATGCGCGCGCGGACGTTCGGTTTTTGAGTAAGTTTTTCCATAAAACCTCCCCTATACGGGAAATTATCCATACTATAACAAATATATCATAACATGACCCCCCCCCATCATGTCAACAAATTTAATAACATTTATTGAAATTTTTGAGTGAAAATTTTTGGAAATAACGTTAATAACCCTAAACTATGCCCCCTCTGCGCCACAAAAATGAACGTTTTGTTCATTTTCTCTCCCCCTTCACCCCACGGAGGGGGAGGGTGAGTATTCCCTCATTCTGCCTCGCTCTCCCCTCATTCCGAGCCCTCGCAGAGGGCGAGTGAATCTTTCAAGATACACTCGGGCTGCGCCCTCGGTATGAGGAAAGGAGCCGCCCCACCCCCCTACCCCCCTCCCACGGAGGGGGCTTTCGCGCACGCCACCTTCTCGGCGCCCCCTTTTCTCGGCGCCCCCTTTTGGGGGAGCTCCGCCGTGTTCTTTACGGCGGTGAGGGGGTTCGGGCTCGACTGCAAACCCCTATCCCCCCTTCGGGGTACTTCCCCCATGAGGGGGAAGCAAGAGTGGTCGTTCGGGATACTTCCCTCAAGTATAAGGGGGGAGGCAAGAATGCGCAAGTCGGGGCGTGCAGAAAGCAAACCCCCTGCCTTCGGCGGGGGGACTAAGGGGGGTGGGTGCGTAAAAGTAAAAAAGAGGGCGGCGGAGCCGTCCTCATACATTGTGTTCGCTATTCTTTCGGTGCGCCGGCGGGAATTTCGTCCTTATCCTCCGCGGGCGTTTCGGGTACGCCGTCCGCAGGTACGTCCTCCGCGGGCGGGGGCGCGCCCTTCCTACGTTTTTTCTTCTTCGGCGGGGCGGTCCCGTTTGCCTTTTTCTTTTGGCTGTGGGCGATGCAGCCGAGCACGATCCCCGCGATCGCGCCGCCGAGCACCTGTATGCCGATGTCGGGCAGCAACAAAAAGCCGATCGCGGCGAGAATGATAAGTCCCACCGCCCCCGCGAGCTCCATGCCCGCGTTCGCGTTTTTGCCCTCGATCGAAAACTCAAGCTCGCCGATCGGGAGCCCTTCCCGCGAAAAAACGTAGTCGCCGTTTACTTGTTCCAATGTGAGAGAACAGTCGGAAATGCTATATGGGGTACGGATTTTCAATTCAAACGCCCCGAACTTCGCCCAATTCTGCGCGGGCGAGAGAAGGTAGTGAAAGTTGTAATACCGCCCCGTTATATCGGGATAGAGGGGCGCGGTCACGCTGTTCACGACCGTTCCGCCCTGCGGAATTTCAACGGAATAGGTGAACCAGCGCATGAGCCAGGTCTCCGAAAGGAAGGAGGGCACGCCGTTCACACAGCCTGAGCGAGCGTCGTCAATTTGCGTAAAATAGGCGAGAACGGCGTTGTACCAATCGATCTCCCCCACCTTATCCGTCGGGCGTTCCCCCTCGACCCACTCGCCGAAAGTTGCCTTATTCTCGCTTGAAGTTACCGCCGCGTCCTCCAAATAGGTGAGGTCGGTTTTGTAGAGATCGTCGTCCTCTGCGACCTTCACGGACTTCACGAGCGGCTGTTCGCCCACGACGAAGAAGTGCAAGGGATAGGCAGTCTCATCGACAGAAAGATAGAGGACGAGGTCGCCGTCTTCCACCTTGTAATACCTGTAGTAATCGCGCAAGATGCGGGTGCGGGCGGGGCTGTAGGCGAGGCGCACTTCGAGGATACAGTCCCCCTCCGCGCCCTTCGTGTCGACGGCGTAGGAGTACTCGTAACAATCGGCATCCTCCTTATAGAGCCCGCTCTCCCCCTTCGTATCGGCGGGAAGGGTGAGAGGGCTGCTGCCGTTTTCCGCATAATAGGTGTAGCGGAGCTGCGTTTCCGCGGGCTCGCCGCCGACCGTCACCTCATAGACGGAGGAATCCTCGAAGATCTTCGCGGAGCCGTCCGCGTAGGTGTAGTCGATCAGGTACTCGGGAACCTGCCCGAAGGGG
>CANREU010000181.1 GCA_947629725.1 uncultured Clostridia bacterium | reverse complement strand
CCTCGTCATCCTCATCGGGTTCGTCCTCGAGGGGGCGGGGTACCTCATCTACCGCGCCGTGGAGAAAAAGTGTCGATGATAGAGGCAAAGATCTTAAAAAAATACGGCGAAAAGGTCGCCTTGAATGTCGGTCTCTCCCTCCGCGAGGGGGAGATAACGGCCGTTCTCGGGGAGAGCGGAGCGGGGAAGACCACCCTCCTTTCCGCCCTCGCGGGGCGCATCCCGTTCGAGGGGAGCGTAGAGGGGGTGGGGCGGACGAGCTACCTCTTCCAGAACCCTCTCCTTCTTCCCAATCTCACGGCGGAGGGGAATTTGAAGTTCGTCCTCCCGAAAAGCGAGTGGGGGAAGATCCCGGAGATGCTCCGCAGCGTGGGGCTTCGGGGACGGGAGAAATCCCGCCCGCGGGAACTTTCGGGAGGGGAGAAACAGCGGGTCGCCATCGCCCGCGCTTTCCTCTTCCCGCACGACACCCTCCTCATGGACGAGCCCTTTTCTTCCCTCGATTTAGCCCTGAAGAGGAGCCTCATCGACCTCACGCTCGCGCTTTGGACGGTCACCCGCGAGACGGTGGTGTTCGTCACGCACGACGTTCACGAGGCCGCTCTCCTTGCACAGCGGGCGGTTGTCATAAAAAAGGGCGAGGTCTTCGCCGATGTGACGGTCGGGGAAACATACCCCCGCGATTTCTTCTCCCCGCAGCCCGCCGAGGAGCTCCTCATGCGGGCGCTCATAGAATAGTTTTTTTATAAATCGTTACGCGCGCAGCGCGCCGCGGGACGCGCGAGGACGGCTTTTGCGAAAAAAGGCCGTCTTTTTTCGTCTTTTTTCATAATTTTTTTTGAAAAAAACCTTTTCAACCGTTGACATCCTGTCATAATCATGTTAGAATAGTGTCATAGAATTTTGTTACAGCACCGAAAATCCGTCATATCCGCGCCCCGCGGGGCGCACCGAGAGGAAACAGTATGAAGAAAAAAATCACCGCAGACGGGCTCTATCAAATCGTAAACGAGAAGCGTCCGCGCGCCCTGAAACTCAAAAAAGGAGGGATCGCGCTCGGCATCAAGAAGAGCCACCGCACGATGAAGGCGGTCGCCTCCATGCTCGCGGTCGGGATCGCCGGTGTCGGCGGGCTCGGCATTGCGAACTCCTTCATGGGGACGCCCGATCTCAACAACGTCGATACGGGCTACGGCTCCGCCTGCGAGGAAGTTCTCGAAGGGGAAGTCTTCAATTCGGAGACGGCTTCGGAGTACTCGGGCGTCGACATCTTCGCCCGCCTCAACTGGACCTTCCGACAGCAGACCAAGTGGTACGGCTACATGCACGGCATCGTGAATGCGGCGGGCATCGAGCAGGACGTCACCACCTACAAGCAGTATAACAACAACATGCTCATCTCCGTGGACCTCACGAAGAGCAGCCTCGTGAACGCGGCGCGCCAGTTCTGCTATCTGAAGGACTGCGACCGCGTCATTTGGCGTGAAGCGGTGGACCGCAAGAAGCAGGACGGTCTCAACACCGTGTGGAAGGAGGGCGAGCCCTACGCCAACATCCCCATCGAGGGCCCGGACGGCTTTAAGGCGACGAGGGGCCTTCCCGCCTACGAGCTCTCCGTTTACGTCATCGAGGAGAACACCGTCCTCGATTCCCATGTGGAGCACAACGACGACGGCACGCACACCGTCTACTACACGCTGAACGCCAAGAACTGGGAGGAGACCGATCCCGAGACGGGCGTCACCACCGTGAAGGGTGCGACGGCGTACTATATCAACCAGATGATGTTCACGGGCGGCCTCAAGGATGCGCCCGAGTTCTCCTCGCTCGAAGTCTCCTTCACCTTCACCGACGATTGGAAGGTGCAGCACACCGACGTCGAGGAGCATTACTATGCAAAGGTGGGGCCCGTCTCGGCGCCCTGTTCCTCCGACTCCCGCACGACCTTTGAATACGACACCGACAAGGCGGAGTCCGACGCATACGAGACCTATTTCAAGAAGTATGCAGACGGCGACATCATCGAAGAGAAGAAGGAAGTTACGGCGACCGATTGCCTCGCAACGGGCTTGGGCGGCATCATCTCCGAGCCGACGACCCTCGCGCTCGACCTCGACATCGGCGGCACGAAGACGGGCGGCGTGTTCGACCTCGACCTCAACCTCGACCTTTCGAGTCTCTCTTTGGACAAGATCGACTTCTCGCAGATGTCGGTGCGGGCGAAGCTCGGCGCCCTCGGGCTGTGGCTCGACGGCGGCACGGCATACGTAAAATACGGCGAGGGGGTGAAGCTCTCCCTCGGCGTAGACGACCTTTTGGGTCTCTTCCTCAAGCCCGCGGAGGCGGAACAGCTCTCCGCCGCGGCGGAGGAGGCGGAGGAGACCGATCTCCTCGGGCAGATCGCGGGGGGCAAGTTTGTCTATTCGGAGGAGACGGGGACCGCCCGCCTCACTTCCGATCTCTCCCTCGGGGATCTTACTCTGACCCTCGACTTCCGCTTCTATGTGGATAAAGACCTCAACGTCTCCCTCGACTGCATCGCCGTGGATCTTTCCCTCGGAGAGACCCCCGTCCA
>CANREU010000180.1 GCA_947629725.1 uncultured Clostridia bacterium | reverse complement strand
TTGCTATAATCACTGCGCGGAGCAGGGTTCCCCTGCGGCAGCGCACCCAATTTGCGCGACCCTTCGCGCTTGTTGCTCGATAAGACGAAGAAGAGAGTGAGCAAGTTAGGGCGACACGGAAGATTTCCTCGCACAAAAGATTTTTCGCAGAAAAAGATTTTGTGCGAAAAAAAGGAGCAGCGGGGAATTCCGCTGCTCCCATAGGTCTGCACACAAGTTACTTGCGGCTCAAAACGAGGGGCACGCTCGCAAGCAGTCCGCCGATGAGGGTGAGGTAGGCGCCGGCATTGCCCGCAAGTCCCGCCTTATCCGCAAATACGAGCCCGAGGATCATCGCGAGGATCGCGCTCACCGCGGTGAGCACCACGAGGGCGATGCGGACGATGAACCAAACGAGGGAATTGCCGAGCCCGAACACGCCGAATACCTCGAGCGCGACGAGGCCGCAGCAGCCAGCGCCCAAAATGAGGGCGATGAGGGCGAACGCCTGTGCGGGCGAGACGGGGAAGTCCGCAAGTTTCCCGAGGCCTCCGAGGCCCTTGCCGAACAGCCCATACGTGTCCGTCCCGAGCGGCCCCAAATCCAACGTAAACCACGGCACCGCCACGCCCACCACCGTGAGGATGAGCCCCACCGCCGAGACGGCGAGCAGGATGATGCCGAGAAGCCCGATCTTTTTCTTTGCCATATTCTTTCTCCTTTTTATTTTGCTACCGCCCATTATAGGCCCGCGGCGGAGAAAAGTCAAGTACTTTGCAAAATTTTCTCATCCCGTCTCTTTCCAAAAACTTGCTTTTTTTCGCAAAAGCGTGTAGTATAAAAGAAAAATCCGAGAGGCTCCCATGAAAAAGAAACTCTGGCAGGGCAGGTTCGACACTCCCCTCTCCGCGGACGCGGACGGCTTCAACCAATCCCTCACCTTCGATCGTAAGCTCTTCGACGCAGACGTCGAAGCCTCCGTCGCCCATGCGGCCATGCTCGGGGAATGCGGCATCCTCACGAAGGAGGAGGCGGAGCAGATCTGCGAGGGGCTCAAAGAGATCGTAAGGGACGTCGCCGCGGGCATGCCCATTACGGGCGCGGAGGACATCCACTCCTTCATCGAGGGCGAGCTCGTGGAGCACATCGGCGATGTGGGCAAAAAGCTGCACACGGCGCGCTCCCGCAACGACCAAGTCGCCACCGACATGCGCCTCTATGCGCGCAGAAGCTGCGACGGGGCGATAAGGGCGCTCAAAGATCTCGTCGAAGTCCTTCTCCTCCGCGCGAAGGAGGGGGTGCACTATGTGATGCCCGGGTTCACCCACCTCCGCAAGGCGCAGCCCGTAAACTGCGCGCAGTATTTCAACGCCTATTCGGAGATGTTTTTGCGGGACATCGACCGCTTTTCCGCCTGCCGCGCCCGCCTCAACGTGATGCCCCTCGGCAGCGCCGCCCTTGCGGGGACGTCCTACCCCATCGACCGCGAGATCACAAGAGAGCTTTTGGGCTTTTCATCCGTTTCCCAAAACTCTCTCGACGCCGTCTCCGACCGCGATTTTATTGCGGAGTACCTCTTCTGCGCGTCCCTTGCGATGGCGCACCTCTCGCGGCTGTGCGAGGACACCATCCTCTATACCTCCGACGAATTCGGCTATTGGAACATTCCCGACGAATACTCGACGGGCTCCTCCATCATGCCGCAAAAGAAAAATCCCGACCTTCCCGAGCTCGTGCGCGGGAAGACGGGGCGGGTGTACGGCGCGCTCGTCTCCATCCTCACCGTGATCAAGGGCTTGCCCCTTGCCTACAATAAGGACTTGCAGGAGGACAAAGAGGTCTTCTTCGACGCGGAGACCACCCTCCTCCAATGCGTGGGCATCTACGCCGCCCTCATGAAAAAGATCACTCTCAACGTGAACGCCATGTACGAGGCGGCGGGCGAGGGGTACTCCACGGCGACGGACGTTGCCGACTATCTCGCAAAGAAGGGGATGCCCTTCCGCGACGCCCACGCGGTAACGGGCAAACTCGTGCGGGAGTGCATCGCGGCGAAAAAGAAACTCACCGACCTCACCCTCGAAGACTTCAAGGCGGCGTCCCCCGCCTTTGAGGAGGATATTCTCACCGCCGTGACGACCCGCGCCTCCGCCGAGGCGAGAAACTCGGTGGGCGGCTCCTCGGTGAAGGCCGCGCGGGCGGGGATCGTCTCTCTCAAAAAGAGGCTCGCAAAATACTGATATGATCGAAGAAAACGTGAAAAACCTGCTCGCGGAGATCGGCGTAAACCCCTATGGGGAGAAGGTGACCCTGCTCGCCGCGACCAAGACGAGGACGCCCGAGGAAATTTGCCGCGCCATCCGTGCGGGGATCGAAGTGGTCGGCGAGAACAGGGCGCAGGAGGTGCGCGACAAGCTCCCCCTCCTTTCGGGCAGCTTCCGCATGGACTTCATCGGGCGGCTGCAATGCAATAAAGTGAAATACATCGTGGGAAAGTGCGCCCTCATCCACTCGGTGGACCGCTATGAAATTGCAGAGGAGATCGCGCGGCAGGCGGAGAAGCTCGGCGTCGTGCAGGACGTCCTTCTCGAGACGAATATCGGCGGGGAAGCGAGCAAGGGGGGCTACTCCCCCGAGGAGGCGGAGGAGGCGTATTT
>CANREU010000179.1 GCA_947629725.1 uncultured Clostridia bacterium | reverse complement strand
TGGTCGCGACGCCCTTCGGCTTTCTCGCCTCGAAGAGCTCCTCGACGCGGGGAAGACCTTGCGTGATGTCCCCCGTCGCCGCGATACCGCCCGTGTGGAAGGTACGCATGGTGAGCTGGGTACCGGGCTCGCCGATGGACTGCGCCGCGATGACGCCGACCGCCTCGCCCACCTTGATGGGAAGGGTGGTCGCCATGTTCTTGCCGTAGCACTTCGCGCAGACGCCGTAACGGGTGTTGCAGGTGAAGATGGAGCGGATGGAGACGCCGTTTTTCGCGTATTTCTCGATGGAGGCGATCTTCTTCGCGTTGTCCTCGGTGATCATCGTGTTGACGGGGACGAGCACGTTCCCCGCCTCGTCGCGGATCTCCTCCGCGGCGAATCTGCCCGTGAGCCTGTCTTCGAGGCTCTCGATGAGTTCGCCGTTCGCGCCGAGGATGGGCCGCATGACGGTGCCGCGCGGCGGCTTGCCGACCGAGCAGTCCTCTTCGCGGACGATGACGTCCTGCGAGACGTCGACAAGGCGGCGCGTCAAATACCCCGAGTCCGCCGTCTTCAAAGCGGTGTCGGCGAGACCTTTCCGTCCGCCGTGCGAGGAGATGAAGTACTCGAGAACGGAGAGGCCGTTGCGGAAGCAGCTCTTCACGGGGACCTCGATCTTCTTGCCCTGCGGGTTGACCATGAGGCCGCGCATGCCCGAGAGCTGTTTGATCTGGTCGATGGAGCCGCGGGCGCCCGAGTCCGCCATCATCCAGATGGGGTTGAATTTATCCGACTTGCCCTGCTCTTTGAGGAGGGCCGCGACCTTGTCGGTCGCCTCGTCCCACACGTCGATGACGGCACGGTATCTCCCCTCTTCCGTCGCAGCACCGAGGTTGAACTTCCTCGAAATGCTCGCGACCTTCTTCTCCGCCTCGGCGACGATCGCGTCCTTCTCGGCGGGGATCTTCATATCGAAGACGGAAGTGGTGAGCGCTGCGATCGTGGAGTACTTATACCCGCGCTCCTTGATCGCGTCGAGCACGGCGGACGCCTTCGGCGCGTAACCCGTCTTGAAGCAAGCCTCGACGATGCGGGAGAGGTGCTTCTTGCCGATCGCGCGGGCGCTGCCGATGAACTCGCGGGAGAGCTCGAGCTTCAAATAGTCCTCGGGGTTCTCACGGGAGACGAAGTTGAGGTCCTGCGGCATCCCTTCGTTGTAGATGATGCGGCCGACCGTCGTCTTGATGACGCCCGTGACGGACATCGCCTTCGTCTCGGGGTCGCGCTCCACGCGCACCCTGCCGCGGATCCCGTTGTTCTCGACGGGACCCTCGAAGGACTTCTCATAGGGAAGTTCGAGGGAATCGAACTTGCCCGCGGGGAGCTCCACCGTGCGGCGGACGTAGATCTCGTCCTGGCAGTGGGTATCCTTGAGCTGGTAGCTCATGATCGCCTCGTCGAAGGAGGAGAACACGGGCGGGATATACTCCTCGCCGTTTTCGTCGGGACGGCCCTGTTCGTCGTACTTTTGTCCCTCTTCCCTGCGGAGGATGGTGAGATAGTAGGCGCCGATGATCATATCCTGCGTGGGGCTCATCACCGACTTGCCGTCCGCGAGCTTCAGAATGTTGTTCGCGGAGAGCATCAAAAACCTTGCTTCCGCCTGCGCCTCGATGGAGAGCGGGAGGTGGACAGCCATCTGGTCGCCGTCGAAGTCGGCGTTGAAGGGGCCGCAGACGAGGGGCGAGATCTTGATCGCTCTGCCCTCGATGAGGACGGGTTCAAACGCCTGGATGGAGAGACGGTGCAGGGTGGGCGCACGGTTGAGGAGGACGGGGTGCTCCTTGATGACCTCTTCGAGGACGTCCCAAACGAAGTCCTTGCCCTTTTCCACGGTGCGCTTTGCACTCTTTATATTGTGGCTCTTGCCCGTTTCGACGAGCCTCTTCATCACAAACGGCTTGAAGAGCTCGATCGCCATCTCTTTGGGAAGGCCGCACTGGTAGATCTTGAGTTCGGGGCCGACGACGATGACCGAACGGCCCGAATAGTCGACGCGCTTGCCGAGAAGGTTCTGGCGGAAGCGCCCCTGCTTGCCGCGGAGGAGCCCCGAGAGGGACTTGAGTTCGCGGTTGGAGGGACCCGAAAGGGGCTTGCCACGCCTGCCGTTGTCGATGAGGGCGTCCACCGCCTCTTGCAGCATGCGCTTTTCGTTCTTGATGATCATCTCGGGTGCGCCGATCTCGATCATCTTCTTCAAACGGTTGTTGCGGTTGATGACCCTTCTATACAGGTCGTTGAGGTCGGAGGAGGCAAATCTGCCGCCGTCGAGCTGGACCATCGGGCGAAGGTCGGGCGGGATGACGGGAAGGACGGTGAGCACCATCCATTCGGGACGGTTGCCGCTCTTGCGGAAGGATTCGATGATCTCGATCCGCTTGATCGCTTTCACGCGCTTGGGGCCCGATTCGTTCTTCTCGATGATGCGTTTGCATTCCTCGCTCTCCTTATCGAGATCGACGGCCTGCAGGAGCTCGCGGATGGCCTCCGCGCCGATGCCCACTTTGAGACCCGTGACGGAGGGATCCCCCATCGTCTCTTCGATCTCGCGGAGCTTCTTTTCGGGAATGACCTGTTTGTATTCGAGGCCCGTCGTG
>CANREU010000178.1 GCA_947629725.1 uncultured Clostridia bacterium | reverse complement strand
TTGAACCTGCACGGTCATCCCACAAGATCCTTAGTCTTGCGCGTCTGCCAATTCCGCCACGACCGCTTGACAGCTTTGTTATTGTATCGCATTCCGAAAGAAAAGTCAAGAGTTTCTCAATAGAAAAATTCGTAAATTTTCCGAAATCGCAATACTTTTTTTACGTAAGCCGCCGTTTCGGGGTACGGGATCCGCAAAAGGTGCGCTCCGTCGGCGGAACAGCTCCCGTCGCGGAGCCATTCCGAAACGACCCCTTCCCCCGCGTTGTAGGCGGCGAGCGCCTCCGTCTCCCCAAACCGTTCGAGGAGATAGTCGAGATAGCGGCAGCCGAGCAGAAAATTATATCCGCCCTCCGTGAGGCGGCTCTCCTCGTATCCGATCCCCTCCCGCCCGCAGATAAACCGCGCCGTTGAGGGCTTCAGTTGCATGACGCCGACCGCGCCAGCGCGGCTCACCGCGTCCTCGCGGAACCCGCTCTCCGCCTTCGCGACGGCATACGCGAGCAACCCGCACTTCCCCGTTGAAACCTCGCGGTACGGGCGGGGAAACCCCGCACGCACGCCGAAGTAGGCGCAGAGCGCAAAGAGACAAACCGAGGCGGCGCAGAGGAAAACGGCAAACACCCTTTTCATACTCTACAGTATGCTCGCTTTGCACCCGACTTTCCGCGCTACACCTTCTCCGCGAACAACAAAACTTTTTCCGCCTCTTTACGGAGGGCGGAGAGGTCCCCGTCGTTCCGAACGGAAAGAACGGCTCTGCCCCCCTCCCGCACGGCGGCTTGCGCCCCGATCCGCGCGCGGACCTCTTCCTCCTCCGCGCCGTCACGAAGGGCAACGGCGCGCACGCGCGCGTTCTCCTTCCTCTCGACGACGACCACGCCGTCGAAGTCGTTTTCGTAGCCTCCCTCATAGAGAAGAGGCACTTCCGCAAAGGCGAGCGGGCAGCGCTCCATCTCCGAATAGAGTTGCCTCATAATACGAGGATGGGCGTAACTTTCGAGCAATTTTCTGGATATGGGGTCGGAAAAAACAAGATTTGTAAGCGCCTTTTTATCGACGTCGCCCGCCTTCGCGCAGGAAGGAAAGAGCTCCGCGAGCCCGCGCCGATACTCCCCGTTTTCCCACAATCGATGAGAGATCTCATCGCAGGAAAACACGGCGCAGCCCATGCCGCGGAGGATGTCGCACAGCGCGCTCTTGCCGCTCCCGATGCCCCCCGTTATCGCGATCTTCCTATTTCGCTTCATACCAATTCTTCCCGCAGGAGACCTCCGCGATGAGGGGCACGCGAAGGGTCACAGCCTTCTCCATTTCCTCTTTGAGTACCTTTTCGGCGAGCTCTCTTTCCTCCTCGGGCGTATCGAGCACGAGCTCGTCGTGCACCTGAAGCACGAGCTTGGAGCGCATGTTCTCCGCCGCGAGGCGGCGGTACACCCCGAGCATCGCGAGCTTGATGATGTCGGCAGAGCTCCCCTGAAGGGGCATATTCATCGCGGCGCGCTCGCCGAACGAGCGGGTGTTGTAGCTCGAGGACCTGATCTCGGGGATGTGCCGCTTCCTGCCGAGGATGGTCGTCACATAGCCGTCCTCCTTCGCGCGGCGCACGTTCTCCTCCATATACTCCTTCACGTCGGAATACTTCGTGAAGTACATGTCGATATAGGCCTGCGCCTCCGTCGGCGAGCAGCCGAGATCTTTGGAGAGCCCGAAGGCGCTCATGCCGTAGATGATGCCGAAGTTGATGGTCTTCGCCCGCCTGCGCTGGAGGGGGATGACCTCCGAAAGCGGCACGCCGAACACCTGCGCGGCGGTCGCGGCGTGGATGTCCTGCCCCGCGTTGTATGCCTCCGTGAGCGGTTTGCAGCCCGAGAAGTGGGCAAGCAGGCGGAGCTCGATCTGCGAGTAGTCGGCGTCCACGAGCACATTCCCCTCCCGCGCGATGAAGAGCTTGCGGAGTTCCCTCCCCTCCTCTCTCCGCACGGGGATGTTCTGCAGGTTGGGGTTGGCGCTCGAGAGCCTGCCCGTCGCCGTCATCGCCTGATTGTAGGTCGTGTGGACGATCCCGTTCACAACGAGGGGGCGGATGCCGTCCACATAGGTGGAGAGGAGCTTTTGCAGCTCGCGGTAGCGCAGGATGAGGCGGGCGATCTCGTGCTCCTCTGCGAGCCGCTCGAGGACGTCCGCGCTCGTGGAATACCCGCCGCGGACGTTCTTTTTCGCCCCTCTCGGGTCGAATCCGAGCTTGTCGAAGAGGATCTCCGAGAGCTGGTAGGGCGAGTTGAGGTTGAAGCGGTCGACCCCCGCGAGGGCGTAGATCTGCACAGAGAGCTCGTCGAGTTCGCGGTTATACCGCTCCGCCATCTCGGGGAATTTCTCGACGTCCACCCGCACGCCCGTTTTCTCCATGTCGAGGAGGATCCCCGCGAGCGGCAGCTCGAGTTCGCGGTAGAGTTTCTCCTCCTCGGTGCCGTCCGTGCGCTTCTTCGCGTCCTCATAGACGAGCTTCAGCGCATAGGCACAGTTGCTCTCGGGAAGGGCGTGGTCTTTGGCAAACTCTCGGCTCGAGGCGGGTCGCAGGTTGGAATCGCTCAAATAGCGCAGGAGGAGCACGTCATCCGCGCGGCAGCCGATCGAGAGCACG
>CANREU010000177.1 GCA_947629725.1 uncultured Clostridia bacterium | reverse complement strand
TGGTGCCGACGAAGAGCACGCTCTTCCCCGCCTTCACGCTCTCGACGACGAACGAATACGCCTCTTCGATGAGTTTTGCCGTCTGCTCGAGGTCGATGATGTGGATGTCGTGGCGCGCCGCGAAGATGTACTTGCCCATCTTGGGGTTCCACTTTCTCGTCTGGTGCCCGAAATGGACGCCCGCTTCGAGAAGCTGCTTCATGGTGATGACTGCCATAATTCCTCCGTTATACCGCCCCCATGTGCGTGTTTTCCGCCTCTTTTCCACCGATGAGATTTGCGGAACACGGATGGCGGCGCGCATGAGGTGAGTATTGTCTGCTTTTCAGACTTAACGATTATACCATAGCGCAAAGAAATTTGCAACTTCTTTTGCGGACAATTCGAGGAAATTTTTCCGAGACGGTCGCAGCGGCCCGCACACGCCAAACCCCCTGCCTTCCCCTTGAGAACGGCTCCCCCCACCCTACCCTCCCCCCTCAAACGAGGGAGGAGGTGAACGGCGGAGCCCACGCGAGAGCGCCCGCCACTTGCCTTCTCCTTGAGGAGAAGGTGGCACGGCGCAGCCGTGACGAATGAGGTGTTACAAACTGTTCTTTCCTTATTCAAAAGTCAACAGAGGGCGGAATAAGGAATTGCCAATTCCATACACCTCATCACCGCCGCAAGCGGCGGAGCTTCTCCTCAAGGAGAAGCCGAGGGCGGCTCCCCCTGCCCCGTCCTCCGCCGCACGCTGCCGTAACGTCATCCCGAACCGATAGTGCCGCCCGCATGTTGCGGGCGGCACTATCGTGTGAGCGGATCTCGCTCTTTTTTGTTTTAAGAAATCAACGTTCTCAATTTAAAACTTTTTCGAGGCCCGCTTTTATCTCGTCGCGCGTCTTATATGCCTTCTCCCGTTCTTTCACGATACCCATAAACACTCTGACGCGCCGCACTGCCGTGCCGCTGCTCTGGAAATCGGTCCCTTCGTAAACCGACTTTTGCACGTCGTTAAATTCCTTTATCGCCGCCTCTTGCCGTTTTGCCGCTTGCTCCGCCTTCTCTTTTAAGGCGGGGGCAGCGTCGGTATATTTCCGAGCGCGGGAACGCCCGACCAAACTGCTTACGATAGCGCCTATGATCACGCACGGCCAGAAGGAGCACCCGGCATATGCAACCATACTCAAGATGGGAGAACCGTCAAACGGAACAATCAATCCGAAGATGATACCGATAAGAATTCCGATACCGACCGCCGAGGGTATTCCGATCGCCACCGCTTTGCCGAGCACGCGTTTTTCCATCTGCCCGTTATTCGCAATTTCCGCTTCCGCGTTTGTTCTCTGCGAAGTGGCCTCCGTTATGCCCGTCTGCAACTTTTTGAGACGCCGTTTTTCCGTTTCCACTTTCTCCTGCGCCTCTTTGAGCGCACTTTGCGCCCCCGCGAGTTCCTCGTCTAACACGGCTCCCCCGCGATCGAGCGCAGCGCACGTCTTTTCGACAAATTCCCGCATTTCGGGCGTGTGCGCGCCGTACAAAACCGCGCTGCGGAAAGTGCCTCCCGCCAACGCTTTCTTCATTTTGACGAGTTCATCGCCATACGAATCTTCACGCGCGTCGGAAAGCGCCTCGCTGAAATAAGAACAATTGATATTGTCCAAAGGCTTCGCCGGGAAAGAGCCGTTCCAATCGGCGTTCCATTTCACTTGGTCTTCTTCTTCCGCTCCTCCCGTTTCGACAAGAAAACGCTGTAACCACGCCGCCCCGTTTTCGGGCTCGATACTCAAGGCCTCCTCGCAATATTTGCGGGAATCCGCAAAATTGTTGCGATCGAATTCCTGTTTGGAGCGCTTCAAAAGGGAACTCACCGTGGGGCGGGCGCCGTATGCGGCGGCGGGCTCGCTCGCTGCGGATATGTGGCTCAAGCGGTCCTCCAGCTCCCGCTGCGCGCGCTTTTGCTCCTCGATCTGCCGCAGGATCTGTTCCTCCTGCCCCTTCTTTTTCTGCGCTTCCGCTTCCCGCCGCGCGCGGGCCGCGGGGGTGTGCCCCTCCACGAACGCGACGATCTTCCCGTCCGCCTCGCGCAAAGAGAAGTCGATCCCCTGCAATTTGCCCTTTCTGCCGGGGAGTTTCTCGATGGGCTTGCCGTAGAAAACGACCGTGATACTGTCGCTCTCTTTCTCCGCGTCGTTCACGAGTTTGAGAAAGCGCGTGTATTCGTTTTTGACCCACGGGGTCTGCAAATAGCTCTCCTTGCGGCACACGATGAGCATGCACTCGCTCATCACGAGGGCATAGAGAATGCGCGCCTCGTAGTCGGCGCCCGTCACGTTGCGGAGCTCCCGCTCCGAATAGAAGGGGGAATACCCCTTGCTGCGGAGAAGGTCGTAGATATAGCCCGCGTCCTTGCTGTCCTCCGTGGAGACTTTGCCCCCGTCCTCCGCCTTGACGTCGTCCGTCACCTTCACGCAGAGGAAGCAGTCGTAATCCCGCCCCTCCTGTTTGAGACGGAAAAATTCGCCGAGGATATAGTCGATCTCTTCCCCCTTCTTTTTATATTCCTTCCGCTGTTCTTCCGTCGCGTAAAGACAGGCGCGAAGATAGTTGTAGTCTTCCGTAAACTTCTTCTCGGAGATCTCGTGGCAAATGGGCTGCAGGCGGGGCGGCTCGCTCGCCATATCCTTT
>CANREU010000176.1 GCA_947629725.1 uncultured Clostridia bacterium | reverse complement strand
AATCGGCTATATATTGTGTTTTTTGCGGAAATCGAGGAACCTGAAACCTGCGCGTCTGCCAATTTCGCCACATCCGCTTGTCGCGTATTTTTACACGGTCGCCACCGAGGCGGAGGAAAAACCCGCGCGTTAAAACACCGTTTTAACGACCTTGCCCGAGGTCCCGTCGAGTTGCCAGACCTTGCCCCCCGCGGAGATGCTCTTTGCGGGCACCCCGTCGCAGAGTTCGAGGGCGGCGTTGTTCTCGAGCCCCCAAGCGCGATACCTATTATATCCTACGATCTTGTCAAAGTCAAGCGTTCTTTCGTCGTAATGGGGAGAAATTTTTCCCTTCACCCAGCCGAGGCCGCCGTACATCGCATATTCTCCTTCGACGACGGAGTCCGAATACATCTCCTCAAACCAGCAGATCGCCCCCGCGGAGAGCCCGCACACGAGCACGCCGCGCGCGTATGCCTCTTCAATATAGGAAAGCAGCCCGCTCTTCTTCCAATGCCCGAGCATGAACACGGTGTTTCCGCCGCCCACGTAGAGAAAATCGGCGCGGGCGAATTTTTCCTTCATCTTTACGGGGTCGAAGGGCTGCCGCACGGAGAGCGCGACGTCCGTCTTCACTCCGAAAATGCCCGTGTACACCTTGTGGAAGGTGTTGTAATACGGCATGCAGTCGTGGCTCGCCGTGGGGATGAACAGCCCGCAGGCCCTCCTCTCCCCCGCCGCTTTCTTCGCCTCGGAGGCGATGTATTCGTCGATGGCGAGCGATTCGCGCTCCTTGAGTTCCCCGCCCCCGATGAGGATGAGCCGCTTCATTTGGTCTCCCCGCTCTCCTCTTTCTGCTCCGCCTCCGCCTCGTCCGCCGCGGAGATGCCCGCCGTGCGGTCGACAGGGACGCAGAACACCGCCCCCGCTGCCTCCGTTTTGGCGCCGACCTTCTCGGAGAGGGCGTTCATGATGGGAAGGGTCGCCTCCTTCTTTGCGAGGATGAGGAGGATCTCCTGCTCGCGCGCGAGGGAAATGCCGATGAACTGTTCCGCCTTCGCGTTGTCGAGGGTACGGGCGCGGATGATCGTCCCGCCCGCAGCGCCCGCTTCGCGCGCCGCGTCCATCGCCGCGTCCACATAGTTTACGGCAACTGCCGCCACGATGAGGTTGTATTTTCTCTCTTCCGATCTCATGATCTTGCTCCCGTCCATCGTTTTATTGGTCGCCGCCCGCGTGATCCCGTTCGCCATGATCTGCGAGACCCCCGTAAGCGGCACCGTGAAGGAGATCCCCCGCCCCACGAGGTAGAGGGACATCTTCGTGCGGAGCTCCCGCAGGATGAGTTCCTCGTCGCTCTCGGGAAAGAGGGAGAGTACCACCGATTTCTCCGTGCCGCCGATCCCGAAGTAGTCGAGCACGGCGGAACGTGCCGTCCCCGTCCCCGCAAAAGTGTAGGAAAGGGTGACGGAACAGTCGTCGAGCACCTCTTTGAGGCGCACCTCGTCGCGCAGGTTCACGACGCTCACGAGAAGCTTCGCGCGGAGAGGGACCCCCTTTGCGGGGGGTTTGGCGCCGATCCCGAACATCGCCCCCACCGACTTTGCCGCGGCGGCGATGGGATTCTTGTTCTCGTTCTTCTTTTCCGCCATCACTCCACCTCGTATTCGAGGATCTTCTCCTCGACGGTGAGAAAGTTCCGCTTGATCCGCTTGGTCTTATACTGATACACGATCCCGAGCACCTGAATGGAGATGAGCGGGGTGAGGGCGACGAACGCCACGCACCCGAAGGCGTCCGTCATGACGGCGGCCGTAGACCCGCCGTGAAGGGCGCTGCATGCGCCGATCGCGAGGGGCAAAACGAAGGAGGAGACCATCGCGCCGCTCGCGACGCCGCCCGAATCGAAGGCGATGCCCGTAAAGAGCGGCGGGGTGAAAAAGGTGAGTGCAAGGGCGATGAGATACCCGGGGCCGAGGATCCACATGATATTGATCCCCGTGACGATCCGCAGCATGGCGAGCCCCAAAGAGACGCACACGCCCGCGCAAAGTCCCCTCTGCATGCTCTTTGCGGAGATCGCGCCCGCAGACATCCGCTCGACTTGCTTGTTGAGGACGTGTACGGCGGGCTCCGCCGCGACGATGAAGTACCCGAGGAGCATTCCGATGGGGATGAGGAGCCACCCGCCGAGGGTGCTCCCGAGGGTCTGCCCTATCTGCATGCCGACGCGCTTGAACCCGACGCTCGCGCCCGTGAGAAAGAGGACGAGCCCGAGGAAGGTGTAGAGAAAACCGATGAAAATGCGGAGCACCTGCTTCTTGCGGAAGGAGCGGGTGAAGAGCTCGAAGAGGAGGAAAAACGCCACGATGGGGCTGATGGCGACGGCGACGTCGCGCGTGTGCTCCCAAAGCCCCTCCAAAAAGAGGAAGGCGATGCTGTGCAGATTTGCGGCCGTATCGGCGACGAGTTCCTCGGTGTATTCGAGGTGATTGATACGGAAGATGATGCCGAGCACGAGGACGGCGATGACGGGCCCCACGCTCGAGAGGGCGACGAGCCCGAAGGAGTCGTCCTGCCCGCCCTTGCCCGCGCGGAGGCTCGCGACGCCCACGCCGAGGGACATGATGAAGGGCACCGTCATGGGACCCGTCGTCACGCCGCCCGAATCGAAGGAGACCGCCCGGAACTCGGGCGAGACAAAGATGCTCAA
>CANREU010000175.1 GCA_947629725.1 uncultured Clostridia bacterium | reverse complement strand
TCTTCGCCACGGCGCGGGCGATGGACACCCGCTGCTGTTCTCCCCCCGAGAGCTGGGCGGGAAAGTTTTTGAGACGTTCGCCGAGCCCCACTTCCCCGAGGAGGGTCTTGGGGTCGAGGGCGTTTTTGCAGATCTCCGTCGCGAGTTCCACGTTCTCGAGGGCGGTGAGGTTGGGCATGAGGTTGTAGAATTGGAAGACGAAACCCACGTCGCTGCGGCGGTATTCGCAGAGCTTTCGGCGGTTCATGGCGGTGATCTCCTTCCCGTCGAGCACGATCTTGCCCTCGGTCGCGGCGTCCATGCCCCCGAGGAGGTTCAAAAGAGTGGTTTTCCCCGCGCCGCTCTGCCCCAAAACGACGGCGAATTCCCCGTCGTCAAGGGAAAAGGAAACGTCTTTCAAGGCGTCTACGGCGACCGACCCGAGAAGATAGCGCTTGCTCACATGCTCGAGCGTAAGATAGGACATCGCACACCTCCGTTGGCACCGCTATTATAGCAAAGAGGGATGAAAAAAGAAAGTGTTTTCACTTCCTTGAGACAAAAATCCGCCGCACATCCCGCATGCTTGCCCCCCGTTTCCCGCCCCTTGCTTCCCTCCTTATACTTGAGGGGGGAGGGTACTTCGTCCCTTTGCTCCTCGTGCCGCCCTTCGATAGCGATCATAGCGTGCTGGCGATAGGGTGAGGGGTGGACTTCGTACTTCGGGATTCTTCACTGCGTTCAGAATGACGCGAAAAAAAGGGAACGAATGACGCGGAAAGAGGGGAAGCCGAAAACTTACTCTCCCCCTCCAACCAACCCCTTGCCCACCCCTTGAGGGGTGGGTGCCCTGTAGGGGCGGAAGGGGTGTTGTCGGGAAATATCGAACACCCCCTCAGTCACGGCAAGGGCAGCCGTGACAGCTCCCCCTCAAGGGGGCGCCGAGAAGGCGGGGGCAAAACCTGCCCCCTTTGAAGGGGGCGGGGTAGGGGTGGGGGTTCGCCCTTAATATTGCGGATTGCCCCTCATCCGTCCCCTTTGGGGACACCTTCCCCCCGCGGGGGGAAGGCTTATGTCGGCGCGCGAACCGCTTACAAAACGTATATACGCTACTTCGCTTATGGCTTGCGGCGGGAGCAAAAGAAAAGACCCGCTCGGGAGCGGGTCTTTCACATGCCTTTCTTTTTTGCGCGGTGGTTGCGCACCGCGCCGCGGATGATCTCGAAGATGTTGATCCCGATCCCCGAGACAATGTAGATATAATAGGTGAAGAACCGCCAAACGAGCACGAGCCAGCCCGTAATGGTAGAGAGACCGGCGAGCGTGAGGAACACGAGCGAAGACGCCATCTCTGCCATACCGCTGTTGCCGGGCAGGGGGAAGAGGGACGAGGAGTAGAAGGAGAGGCACCCGAGGCAGAGGATCTGCGCGTAGAGCGTCCATGAGGGAGTGACCGCGTCCCCGCCGACAAAGAGAGAGACGGCAAAGGGGATGGAATAACTCGCCACCATGCCGAATATGCAAATCACGACGAGCGGGATGATGAGATACCAGCGGCGGAAGATCGCCTTCAGGGAGTGGCGGTATTCGTCCACCTCATAGAGATACTTGCGGATGGTCGGGTATTTGTGCTTGACGATCCGCATCTTTTTGAGGAGGGTGATGAGTTTGATGATGAACTTCTTGCCCCCGCGGGGGAAGGTGGAGATGATGAGGATGGTGACGGGTACGAGGACGTTGAAGAACATTGAGACCCATGCGATGATGAGGATCATCGTGTTCTTCGGGTCC
Organism: uncultured Clostridia bacterium; assembly: GCA_947629725.1. Lineage (GTDB taxonomy): Bacteria > Bacillota > Clostridia > Christensenellales > Borkfalkiaceae > Gallimonas. The sequence goes on along the minus strand of CANREU010000175.1, from coordinate 939 downwards.
GCGGGGAGTATGAGCGGCGACACGGAGAAAAAGACGACCGCGAGGGCGCAGTAGACGAAGGTCGTCACGATATACTTTGTGAGGGGAACGGCGGTCGCCACCCCCGCGGGGATCTTCTTTTTGTGCAGATAGTAGATTTGGAAGGGCTGTCCGCCCGTGCCGAAGGGGGTGATCCCGTCGTAATACTTGCCGAGGAACATCGTCTTGATGCCGACGCGGAAGCGGAATTTGCCCGTGGAGATCTTGAGGAGATAGCAATACTTCATGCTCTCGAAGAACATGTAGATGAGCACGGAGGCGATCACCGTGAGAATATGGATGGGCTTCACGCCGCGGATCATCTCACCGAAACTCAACGATTTGTCCTCGAGGGAGGCGGTGATGCCGAAGAGCAGTCCGATGGAAAGCCCGATGAGGAGCAAGAGGAGAATGGTCTTGATCCACCAATTGCGGCGCTTGTGCTTGTTGTCGTTGCCGTTCTTCTTCTCGATCTCCGCCGAGAGCTTCGCGATGTCCCGCTCCTTTGCACGCTGATAACGGTCGGCAAAGTTGCCGCCCGTCTTATCGGGTGTGTCGAGGTCTTCCGTTTCCTCTTCCGCCGTCTCTTCCGCGGCCTCGGGGACCGCGCCTTCGGCGGTCTCTTCTATGGTCTCTTCTACGGCCTCGGGAGCAGCTTCGGAAGCGCTCTCTATGGGGTTGTCCTTCTTCTCTTCTTCGTCCATGAGAAAACCCTATAGTCCTATTATAATACGAAAAAACAAAAAAAGCAACCGTCGGGCGAAAAATTATTCTTTTTTCGGAAAAGAGACTTTTTCGGCGCGCGCCCGCCTCTTTTCCCGCGCGAGGTGATACCCCCACTGCCCGAACGCCGCGCCGACGACGATCGCATAGCCCGCATAGCTGAGAGGCTTCGGAAACTGCGAGAGGAGGAGCCCCAGA
>CANREU010000174.1 GCA_947629725.1 uncultured Clostridia bacterium | reverse complement strand
GGCACGGCACGCGGCTCGCCACCTACACCGCGCGGTGCATCGAGAACGAGATCCTCATGCTCATCCGCGCGGGCAAGAAGCACAAGTCCACCCTCTCCCTCTCCGACCCCGTGGGGACGGATAAGGACGGCAACGAACTCACCCTCATGGACCTCTTGTTCGAGCGGGAGGAGAAGGTGTTCGCCGGGGTGGAACAGTCCCTCATGCAGGAGAAATTCCTTGCCGCCGTGAACGGACTTTTAAGCGAGCGGGAGACGGAGATCGTCTGTTTGCGCTACGCCCTCCGCGGGGGCGCGCCGATGGCGCAGAGGGAGGTCGCAAAGAAGCTGAAGATCTCCCGCTCCTATGTGAGCAGGATCGAAAAGAAGGCGCTCGAAAAGCTGCGCGCGGGCCTCCGCCGCGAGGACTTTTTCGGCGACTGACCCCCGCAAAATGCCCACATGGGGTGAAAAAAACGCCCTTTTGCCGGGCGTTCTGCAGTATAAGCCTTACCCTTCCTCGGGAAGGGGAAGGTGGCACGGCATTAGCCGTGACGGATGGGGATGGGAATGTAATCTTCAATCCCCACCACCGCCTACGGCGGAGCCTCCCCTTTGGGAAAGGGGAGGCCTTTGGTTTGCGCGGTTTGTGCGTTATTCGATCGCCTTCAACGAGTCGTTCATGTCCACCTTCAGAATTTTTCTCCGCAGGGCGAGGGTGACGAGGAACGTAAAGAGCATGGAGAGGAGGGGGGTGAGGAGCCAGCAATACCACCCGATCCCGGGCAGCGAGCCGAAGCCCATCACTTGGAACACAAAGTAGCACAGGAGCGCGCCCGCGGGCAGCCCCAGCGCGGTGCCGATGAGGCTCGTGATGTAGATCTCGCGGTAGATGTACCACGTCACCTCGCGGTCGGAATAGCCGAGCACCATGAGGGTGGCGATCTCCCGCTCCCGCTCGCTCACGTTGATGTTGGTGAGGGTGTAGATGACGGTCGCATTGAGCGCTGCCGCGAAGAGCACGACGATCACGCCCACGGCGATCATGGCGGCCGTCCCCACGTCCTGAAAGAGGCAGCAGTCGAGGACGGCGAGCCCCGCGAGCACGAGAGCGGCGGAGGCGAGGACGGCGATCACCGTCATCCAAAAGCGGGTCCTGTACCGCAAAACGTTGCGCAGGGTGGACTTATATTTGAAGGAGAGCCTGTTCCAGAGGAGGGGGATGCGCTCCAAGATCACCTTCCTCCCCGGTTTGGGAGCGCGGGGGCGGAGGAGGACGGCGGGGCGTTCACGGGTGCGTTTCAGCCCCGAGAAGAAGGTCGCGGCGGCCGTCACGAGGATGACGAGAAGGGTGACGAGCAGGTAGAAGAGGAAGACGGCGCGGGAGGAATAGGGTGGAAGAACGAAGTTCCACGTAAAGTTGATATAGATGACGTAGGAGAGCCCCATTGCGACGAAATACGCCCCCGCCCCGCCGATGAGGGTGCCGATGAGGGCGAAGAGGAGGTACTTCGAGAGGATGCGCACGGGGGAGTAACCGAGGGTGGAGAGGCACGCAAGGCCCGCCCGCTCTTCGTCCAGAAGGCGGGTCATCGTCGAGAGCACGACGAGGAGGGTGACGGCAAGAAATACGGCCGTGAGAAGATACCCGATGCTCGCGATCTTGTCCGCATATTGGTAGAAGGATTCAAAGGAAAAGTTCTCGTGCAGGGTGAGGACAACGGCGTCCGTCCCCTCGCACAGCGCCGAAAGGCGCGCCTCTTCCCCCGAGAGGATCTTGCGGTAGCCCTCCGAAAAGAGCTCCTTTTGCTGCGATCCGGGCACGCGCACGCGGAGCTCGTTCGTGGGGAAGGAGAGGGACTGCCCGAGGGCGGAGTAGCCGCTCTGCGGGAGATAGAAGACGCGGGCAAGGGGAAGATATTCCCCCTCTTTTTCGAGGACGGAGGGATCGTCGCGCGAGGCGAAGTGGAGGGGATCGATCACGATCTTTGCGACGATGAAATCGAAGTCCGCCGAGAAAAACCCGAAGGAGACGGAGGCGCGGAAGGTGCGCCCGAGGAGCTCTTCTGCATTCCCGTCCGTGCTGCCGTAGGCAATGGGGATCCTGTCCCCGATCTCTTCCTCGGAAAGGGAGGATAAAATTTTACAGCGGTTCTGCCCTTTGTCGAGTGGAAAATCGGAAAAGCAGACGCGCGTTGCGCCCTCCTTTTCGGGCAGATCGAGAGAGACCGTTACGCCCTCCGCGAGTTGGGGCGCGTCCCCTTCAAAGTCCAAAAACGCACCCCATTCCACATTTTCTTCGCCGAATGCGGCGATCACCGCCTCGCGGGCGTCCTCCGCATGCTCTCCGCGCACGAGGAGATCGCTCACGGAAGAGGCGGCGTAAAACTCGGAAAGAGAGGCGCGCATCTTCTCGGTGGAATCGAGAACTCCCGCCGAAAATCCAACGCTCACGAGCACCATCAGAATGATGGAGACGAGGCGGGTGAAATGGCGGCGGAAGAGCTTGCCGAAGGTTTTGAAATAGGTCTTCACCACTCGATCTCCCCGACGGGCTGCGGAGCGGGATTTTGCTCCACCCCCTCGATCTTCCCGCTGCGGATATGGATGACCTTATCCGCCATCTTCGCGAGCGCGGCGTTGTGGGTGACCACGACGACGGGTTTTTTCTGTTTCTTGGAGACGTCGTAGAGGAGGGAGAGGATCTTCTTGCCCGTCTCATAGTCGAGGGCGCCCGTCGGCTCGTCACAGAGGAGGAGCTTGGGGTT
>CANREU010000173.1 GCA_947629725.1 uncultured Clostridia bacterium | reverse complement strand
CGCCGATGATGGCGATCGCCGCCGCCTCCGCGCCCGAGAAGCCCAGGAGCACCCCGCCGAAGAGGGCGACAAAGATGCCGAGCTGTGCCGCCGCGCCGATGAGCATGCTCTTCGGATTGGCGATGAGGGGGCCGAAATCGGTCATGGCGCCGATGCCGAGGAAAATGAGAGGCGGGTAGATTACCTTATCCACGCCGTAGTAGAGGTACCACAAAAGTCCCCTGTTCGTGACGTCCTCATATGCCTCGCTGATGATGACGGAGCTGTTCGCAAAGGCGAGCGTCCCCGCATTCCACGTCCCCTGCACGTAGCCGTACAGCTGATAGAAGGTGTTGAACTCTCCGACGGACATCGTGCTCGCCGTGCCGTTTATGAGGGCCTCGAGCGTCGTATAATAGGTGACGGTGTCCCCCGCCAAAAATCCCTGTTGCAGATAGATGAGTTCGCCCGCCGCATTGGAATAGGCGGCGACATATTCGGCGCCCTGAACGATCTGTTGGAGGGAATAGAGCGCCGTAAATTCCGCCTGCGCCATCGTGAGCGCGCCCTCCCCCGCTCTTGCCGCCTCGAGGGTCTCATAGAAGGTGACGATCCCGTCTTTCAAATACCCCTCGCGCACATAGACGAGCGCCCCGCTCGCCTTATCCGCAAACGCCGCGAGATAGTTGTTCGACGTATCGACGCCGATCTGATAGTTCAAAGCGGGGGTCTCGTAAGTGCCCCAGAGGATCCTCTCCGCCCCGGGGAGGTTGATGAGGAACATGCCGAAGGCAATGGGCAGAAGCAGCATCGGCTCGTACTTCTTCACGATGGCGAGGAAGAAGAGGACGAAGGAGATGGCGAGCATCACCCAATTCTGCCACAGGTACCCCTGCGACAGCCCCATCGAACTCCATAATCGGGAGAAGATCCCCCCGAAATCGAGTGCAAGTAAACCGTGCATACCTTTCTCCGATCAGCCGACGACGGCGAGCAGAGCGTCCGATTCGACGTTGGAGCCCTTCGCCACATTGAACGAGACATTTCCGTCGCAAGGGGAGGTGATCTCGTTGTCCATCTTCATCGCTTCGAGCACGAGGATGGGCTGGTCCTTTTTGACGGAAGCGCCGTTTTCCACGAGGAGATTTTTGATGAGACCGGGGAAGGGCGCGAGCACTTTCGTGCCGCTTGCGCCCGCCGTCGCCGCTGCGGGCGCGGGGCTTGCGGGGGCCGCGTGGACGGGCTGGGCGGGAGCGGTCTCCCCCACTTCCTCCACGCCGACTTCATAGCGTTTTCCGTCTACCGTGATGATAAAGTTGCGCATATCTTCACTCCTTTCTTACGATTTTTTGATCCTGCGAACGACAAATTCGCACTTTCTGGGTTCTTCCGAGTAGTATGCCGTGAGGGCGGCCGTGATCGCCGCGACGACTTCGGGCGGGATCCCGTCCTCGATCTCGGGCCTTGCGGCGGGTGCGGGCGAGACCTTCGCCCCCTTTTTCACGCCGGCCTTCTTCATGACGGCGCCGAGCGCCGTGAAGAGCAGCACGAGCAGGGTGATGCCGAGGATGACGAACACGAGCCCGAACACGGCGTAGAACGCCCCCTCGCCGACGTTGAATTGAAACCAAGCCAAGAGGTTCATCTTCTCCTCCTAACCGATGAGCGTCTCGAGCGCCGCAACGAGATATTGTTTCAGGAATTGCGGCTCGACGACGTCGTCCAAATATCCGCCCTTTGCGGCGTTGACGGGATCGGCATTCTCTTCCGCATAGAGCGCCTCGAGTTTCTTTTCGTCCGCATGCTCCCCCGCGTATTCGATTTTTGCGCCAACCGCGCTCTCGAAGAGGGAAATTTTCGCCGTCGCAAGGGCGACCGTGTAGTCGAATCCCGCGGACTTTGCCGCAAACAGACTGTAACCGAGCCCGACCGCGCTCCCCGTGACGGCGGCAACTTTTGCCGTGTCCGTCGCGTCGAGAATGGAGAGGTACTCCGCGATCTCTTTGAGGACGCCGCTGTCGTTGACGGAGAGCGTTGCCTCCACCCCGATGCAGTCCACGAAGTGGACGAGGGGCAGACGGTAGCAGCAGGCGAGCTCCACGAAGTTTTTGAGTTTGCGGAGGTTGCCCGCGTTGAGCTTCGCCCCGTCGAATACGACCGCCGCAACGGCCACTCCCCCCACTCTCCCGAGCACCGTTTTCACTTCGGGATAGCTGTTTGCGCCGATCTCCACCCCTCCCTCGAGGAGGGAAAGAATGGCGTTTGCGTCCGCCTTCTTGTTGAGGGCGGGCCTGGGATCGTTGAGTTCCGCGTCCACCTCCGCAACATTGAGGAGCTCGGAGAGTGCTGCGATCTTCGCGGAGACTTCCTTCATGTCCTTTACGAAGATCGCGGGCAACCCCGCGTTTTTGAGCGCCTCATACCCGCCCACCTGCGCGGGCGTGAGAGATTTGTTTTCCTTTGCCGCAAGCACGAGGGGCGAGGTGACGGAGAGCGCGCTCTCCTTCGTAAAGAAGACGAAGTCACAGGCGGCCGCGATCGCCGCGACGGAGCCGTATGCCTCGCCGAGGACGACCGCATACTGCGGCACGGTGCCCTTCAGCTGTGTGACTTTGAGGAGAAGTTCGGCGATCCCCTCGAGGACCTCCGCGCCCTCCCCCACCCGCACGCCGTAGGAATGAAGAAGGTAGACGACGGGCGTCGCGTTCTTCTCCGCGGCGTTGAGGGTACGTGCGATCTTGGCGCAATTCGCCTTCGAGAGCCCGCCGTAGG
>CANREU010000172.1 GCA_947629725.1 uncultured Clostridia bacterium | reverse complement strand
CTCGCCCGAGCGGTCGATGAGATATTCGGGGACGCGCCCGAACGGGAAGGCGAGCCCCACCGTGAGAGGGCCCTCCGTGGGGTTGCGGAAGGTGTATTCCGCCGTGGCCTGCCCGCGGTACTCCTCGAACTCCTCCTGCGAGGAATAGCTGCTCGCGGGGAGGGAGGGGATGTTGAGGGTGAGCGTCTCTTTTTCCACCTCTACGGGGCAATTTCCGTCCGTCGCGACGACCCCCATGCCGTCCGACCCCTGCCAATAGGCGGGCGCGGAATTCGCGGAGACGGCAAGAGGCGCGCCGAAGACGAGGGCGAGCGCCCCCGCGGCAGGAAGGGTGAGACAGGCGAGCGCTTTTTTCTTCATACTCTCCTCCTTTTGTTCATTGTAACATACTCCCCCCGAAAATCAAGCATTTTACGAACATTTTATAAACTTTTCGCGGGACGCGGTTTTTGTTCTTTCGCGCGGGGAAGGCAAGGTTAGTCGGGCGGGGCGAGGACAGGCTCGGGATATGCGGGAGCGGAACACGAACACGCCTCCCCACCACCGCCTACGGCGGAGCCTCCCCTCCAAAGGAGGGTAGGCCTTTCTCGGCGCCCTCTTCACACGTCATTCCGAACAGCCCCACTGCGTCATTCCGAACGGACGTGAGGAATCTCGTTCTTTTCCACCCCTCACCCCTCCCCCTCACGTAGGGGGAGGGCATGAGAAACGCCCTTCTCGGCGCCCCCTCTTGGGGGAGCTCTTCCGCATTTATGCGGAAGTGAGGGGGTTTCGATGTAACTGCAAACCCCTATCCCCCCTTCGGGGTACTTCCCCCAAGAGGGGGAAGCAAGAGTGGTGGGTCGTAGTACTTCAGCGCAAGGCATGCCACCTTCTCCTCAAGGAGAAGGCAAGGGGTGGCCGCGGCGCGGGCGGCGGAAGTTCTTTTCCTACATTATATCCCGAAGGAGGCAAAAAAGCAAGGGCAGGCGGAAAAATTAAGAAAATTCCGCAATTATTTTTTCACCGCAGCCTTGACTTCACGCGCGGTTTTAAGTATAATTGTTTGCGGCGGCGGAAAGCTCGTCCTTTTGTGCCGCGCGAAATTTCAAAATTCAAATCATTTTATGGAGGTTTTTCGATGACGAAAATGACGATCGACGGCAACACCGCCGCCTCGCATGTCGCTTACGCGTTCTCGGAAGTGGCTGCGATCTACCCGATCACCCCTTCGTCCCCCATGGCGGAGTCTGCCGACGAGTGGGCGACACAGGGACGGGTGAACATGTGGGGGCAGAAACTCCGCATCGCCGAGATGCAGTCTGAAGGCGGCGCCGCGGGCGCCGTGCACGGGTCTCTCGCCGCGGGCGCTCTCACGACGACGTACACCGCCTCGCAGGGGCTCCTTCTCATGATCCCCAATATGTACAAGATCTCGGGCGAACTTCTCCCGATGGTCATGCACGTCTCCGCCCGTGCCCTCGCCGCGCACTCGCTGAACATCTTCGGCGACCATTCGGACGTGATGGCATGCCTCGCGACCGTCGCACACCTCTCCACCCTCCGTTCCCGCGTGCCCTTCATCAACTTCTTCGACGGCTTCCGTACCTCCCACGAGGTCTCCAAGATCGACGCCATCGACTACGACGAGATGAAGGCGCTCTTCGATAAGAAGGGGCTTGCAAAGGACGTTGCGGAGTTCCGCTCCCGCGCCCTCAACCCCGAGCACCCCGTCCAGCGCGGCACCGCGCAGAACGGCGACACCTACTTCCAGAACAGGGAGACCGCCAACAAGTACTACGAGGCGTGCCCCGCCATCGTGCAGGAGATGATGGACGAAGTCTCCGCCCTCACGGGGAGAAGCTACCACCTCTTCGACTATGTGGGCGCTCCCGACGCGGAGGAAGTCATCGTCATCATGGGCTCGGGCGCGGAGACCGTCGAGGAGTCCATCAATAAGCTCAACGCGCAGGGCAAGAAATACGGCCTCATCAAGGTCCGCCTCTACCGCCCCTTCGTCGCGGACGCCTTCGTCGCCGCGATCCCCGCTTCCTGCAAGAAGATCGCGGTCCTCGACCGCACGAAGGAGCCCGGCTCCCTCGGCGAGCCCCTCTATCTCGACGTCTGCACCGCTCTTCTCGAGAAAAACATCAAGAAGATCAAGGTCGTCGGCGGCAGATACGGCTTGGGCTCCAAAGAGTTCAATCCCTCGATGGTGCTCTCCGTCTATAAGAACCTCGCGAAGCGCAACCCGAAGAACCACTTCACCGTGGGCATTCACGACGACATCACGAACACCTCCCTCGATTTCTCCGAGAAGTTCGACGCGGCCCCCGCGGGCTCGACTTCGGCGAAGTTCTACGGGCTCGGCTCGGACGGCACCGTCGGCGCGAACAAGAACTCCATCAAGATCATCGGCGACCACACCGATATGTATGCGCAGGCATACTTCTTCTACGACAGTAAGAAGTCGGGCGGCATCACCGTCTCCCACCTCCGCTTCGGCAAGACGCCCATCCAGAGCGAATACCTCATCGACGCGGCGGACTTCATCGCCTGCCACAACCCCTCCTATGTCACCCGCTACGACATGGTGACCGATCTGAAGGAAGGCGGCTCCTTCCTCCTCAACGCGCCGTGGACGACCGTTGAAGAGCTCGACAAGAACCTCCCCGCGAAGATGAAGAACCTCCTCGCGAAGAAGCACGCCAAGCTCTATGTGATCGACGCCATCTCCATCGCCCGCTCCCTCGGCCTCGGCGGCAGGACTGGAGCGTGATC
>CANREU010000171.1 GCA_947629725.1 uncultured Clostridia bacterium | reverse complement strand
CTCGCCCGCACACCAGCCGACGAGCCCTTTGACCTCGGGATGCCCCGCGTGCCCCGCGATGACGACCGTCTTTCCCGCCGCGCTTTTTTCCGCGACGATCCTCTGCGTGCGCCGCACAAAGGGACAGGTGCAGTCCACCGTCTTGATCTTCCGCCGCGCGCATTCTTCGAAGATCTCCCTCCCCGCCCCGTGGGAGCGGATGAGAAGAGTCGCGCCGCAGGGCACCTCCGAGAGGTCCTCGACGACCGCGATCCCGCGGGCGGCGATCCTTGCGACGACCTCCTCGTTGTGGATGATCTCGCCGAGCACATAGGTGTTTTCGGAGGGGACGGAGAGGGCGGTATCCACCGCCTTTCTCACCCCCGAGCAGAACCCGCAGCTCCCCGCGACGACGACCTGCTGGGTCATTTCTTCTTTCCCTTCTTTTTACGGGAGGCGCGCCACTCCGCGCGGATGTCGTAGAGGCGCTGCACGAGCTCGGCGTCCGCCCGCTCGTAGTCCTCGGGCGTGAGCTTTTTGTCGTAGTATTCGGTGAATTCGAAGGGCTCGCCGAACACGACGTGCGTCACGTGCCAGATGCGGGGACGGTTGCAGATGACGAAGGGCACGATGGGCGTCTTCGTCTTGATGGACATGAGCGCCGCGCCGCCGCGGAAGGGAAGGAAGTCGTCGCCATCCCCCTTGTTGCGCGTCCCCTCCGGGAAGAGGGAAATTTTTTCGCCGTTGCGGAGGACGCGGATCGCCTCCATGAGGGTGCGCACGTCCGCCCCGTCGCGCATGGCGCCGATCGCGCCGACGAGGTAGGACCAATAGCCGATGACGGGCGCCTCCATTACCGATTGCTTCGCGAGATAGTGGATCCCCTCGCAGGTGGTGCGGGCGGGATAGAAGACGTCCCAAATGCAATAGTGGTTGCCCACATAGATCTTCGCGCCCTTGCCGACCTTCTTTTTCCCGTGCAGCTTATAGGGGTACACGAGAAAGTGGACGGGATAGAAGACGGTGCGCAGGAGGTTCATGAAGTGCATCACATGGTAGCCCTTCTTGTTTGCGGGGAAGAGCTTCACCTTCTTTGCGCGCTCTGCGCGCATGGCGCGGACCTTCGCCTTCTTTTCCGCCTTCTTCGCGGCACGTTTTTCCTTACGGGTGAGCTTGCGCTCCTCCTCTTTCACTTCGGTTTCGTTTTCCATCAGATACGCTCCTGCATCCGTTTTTTCAGTTCGGCGACGACTTCCTCGACCGTCATCTCCGAAGTATCGACGAGTACGGCGTCCTCCGCCTGTTTCAAGGGCGCGAGGGCGCGGTTTGCGTCCTGTTCGTCCCTCTTTACGATCTCCTCTTTGAGTTCCGCGAAATCGACCGAATACCCCTTTGCGGTGAGCTCGTCGTAGCGGCGCTTTGCGCGCACTTCGGGGCTCGCCGTGAGGAAGAATTTGAAGTCCGCGTCGGGAAGGACGAAGGTGCCGATGTCCCGCCCGTCGAGCACGCACGACATCTTCGAGGCGATCTCGCGCTGCTTTTCCGCCATTCTCATGCGCACGCTCGCGTGCTTGGAGACGGTGGACGCCGCCATCGAAACGCGCGGCTCGCGGATCGTTTCGGAGACGTCCGCCCCGTCGAGCAGGGTGTGCTGGACGCCGTCTTCATACTCAATGTCGAGTTTGAGGTCGCGGAGGGCGTCTACGACCTGCCGCTCGTCGTCGATGTCCGCCCCCTCCTCGAGCGCCTTGAGGGCGCAGGCGCGGTACATGGCGCCCGTGTCGAGGTAGAGAATTTTATAGTCGCGGGCGATCGCCTTTGCGACGGTCGACTTCCCGCTCCCCGCGGGGCCGTCGATCGCGATGTTGATCTTTTGGGCGACGTCCTTCCGCAGCCCTTTTGCCCCGCGGAGGTACACATGGCGGGGATCGAGGTTCTTTTCGACGAAGATCATCACGCGGATGCAGAGCGGGAGCCCCCCTTCGATGTCGGGCTCCTGCGAGGAGAAGAGGGCGCATCCCTCATAACCCGCCTCGCGCGCCGCCTTCGCGGGATAATAGGAATGGATGTCGGAGGTGCTCGAAAAGACGATACTCACGATCTCGTCTTTCAGAAGGGTGTTCTTATTTGCGATTTGCCCGAGAAGCTCGGCGACCGCCTTGCGGATCTCCTCTTTGTCGTCCTTCGGGATGGTCGTCGCGCCGCGAATGACTATCATATGCGCCTCCTTTTTCTCGCAGGTATTATAGCCTTCCCTGCGCCGTTTGTCAAATTATTTGGCGAAATTGCCGCTATTATGTCACGCATAGTACTATGCTAAACGCCTATTTTATGCCGTTACCCGCCATAAAGCCCGTGGAAAAGGCGATCTGCAGGTTGAAACCGCCCGTGAAGGCGTCGCAGTCGAGCACCTCGCCGCAGAAGTGAAGGCCTCTTATTTTTCGGCTCTCCATCGTGACGGGATCGATCTCCTTGAGGTCCACTCCCCCCGACGTTACGACCGCCTCGGAAAATCCGCGCAGCTTTGTGAGGCGGACGGGGAACTCTTTGAGAGCCCGCAAAAGTTTTCCCCTCTCCTCTTTCGAGAGACTGTTTGCCCGCTTTTCGGGGTCGGTCTTCGCCTCGCGCAGGACGAGGGAGACGAGCCCGGCGGGCAGGAGCCCGCGCATAACGCTCTTCAACTGCTCTTTCCCGCGCGCCGCAAAGTCGCGCAAGAGCCGCTCGTCGAGCTTCTTTTCGTCGAGGGCGGGCTTGAAGTCAATGGCAAGATCGTACCGCTTCCGCCCCCAGTCCCGCATATGGGCGCTGGCGGACAGCA
>CANREU010000170.1 GCA_947629725.1 uncultured Clostridia bacterium | reverse complement strand
GGTAGGGGTGAGGGTTCGCCCCCGAATTTCCACCCCCCTTAATCCCCCCGCCGAAGGCAGGGGGTTTGCTCTCTGCGCGCCCGACTTAAGGTTTTTCACCCCCCCCGCTTGCGGGGGGTGGTGGGGGTTGCCCACGGTATTCCGCTCGCCTATCCCAACCGTGCCCTCCCCATCCGTGGGAGGTGCCGCCCTACCTCTTGCCTCCCCCCTTATACTTGAGGGGGGAGGGTAGGGTGAGGGGTGGACTTCGTACTTCGGGATTCTTCGACACGCCGCGCCGACCGCAAAATGCGGTCGGCGCGGCGGCTCAGAATGACGCGGAAAGAGAGGGCGCGCCGAGAGGGGGTGGTGGGGGTTGCCCACGATATTCCGTCCCGCCTGAATTTCAAAAAAAGGATTGCCAAAACGCGAAAGATATAGTATAATATTCTAAAACCCGAAAAAGGAGGAAGATGCCGTGTCACGCACAAAAAAATCGTTCATGACGGTCGTCCTTCTCTTTTTGGCGATCTCCCTTCTCGCGCTCGGGGCGGTCCTTTTCCGCGCGCCGCAACAGGAGGCGGACGCCGCGACCTTCTTCGGCGAAAAGAAGGTGGAGGACCTCCGCAAGGCGGACCCCGCCGACATCGCGAAGCAGGAGAAATATAGCAGCCGCGACTATCATATCCTCACCACTGTGAAAAATCAAGGGGGTTACAGCCTCTGCTGGGCGTATGCGACCATTGCCGCCTCCGAGACGTCCATCCTCCGCGAGGGGGTTGGCAACGCGCAGCAGGCCGTCCTCAACCTCGAGGAGCGCAACCTCGCCTACTGGGCGCACAATCCCCGCGGCGACGAGTTCGGCCTCATCGACGACGATGTGCAGACGGGGGACGGGTCGTGGAACAAGGGCGGCTACGTGGAGGTCGCGGGGCAGGCGCTCCTCCAATGGCTTGGCCCCGTGAAGCAGTTCGGCGACAACGAGCTCGATATGTCGGACGACAATGCCGCAGAGATCGCGGGCGTCCATCCGCTCGCCTATAAACTCGAGGGCTTTTACACCGTGCCCTATTCGGTGGAAGGGGTGAAACGGCTCGTTGCCGAGTACGGCGCGGCGGCGTTTTCCTTCCCCATCCACAACTACGAGAGCGGCTACTACAACATTGACCGATACTTCAACAACGACGGGCAGTCCTCCCGCAATCCGCACGCCTGCATCATCGTGGGGTGGGACGACACCATCCCTGCCGACCGTTTCACGCCCAAGCACTCCGCGACGAACGGCGGCTGGATCGTGAAGAACAGCTGGGGGAGCGGCTCCAACGACGAGGGCTATTTCTACCTCTCCTACGACTCCAAGATCTACGATATTTGGGCGTTCGACTACACGACGGCAGACGCCTTTGACCATCAATATTTCTACAACGGCTCTCTCTCCTACGCCGCCTATTCCGTCTACGGCGAGGAGGAGACGGTGAAAGCGGCGGCCGTTTACCGCGCGCAGGGCGGCACGAGCGCCGAATGCGAGGTGCTGAATGCCGTGAACATCGGCGTCGGCGGGACGGACGTCGCGGTGAAAGTCTCTATATACACGGGGCTCGATCCCAACTACGGCAACCCGCTCTCGCCCTCCAATATCCCCGACGGCGGCACCCTCGCCGCGGTGAAGGAGACGACCGTCCCGCGGGACGGGTATTACACCGTCTACCTCGACGAGCCCGTCCCCCTTGAGGACGGGGAGTCCTTCTCCGTCGTCGTCGAGGCGAAGAGTGGGGGAGACAAGAAGGCGCGCATCTTTGCGACCGTCGACTACGCGAGCAGCAACGACATGACCTTTGAATACAAGAAGGACGGGTGGAGCAACCTCCGCAATTACAGCGGGTACTGCGCCCACATCCGTGCCTACACGAAGAACGTGCCGCGGGAAGAGGCGGTCGGCGCAAACGACTTGCGCTTCGCCCGCATATCGCTTGCGGAGACGAACTTCACCTATTGCGGGGAGGACATCGAGCCCTCCGTCACGGTCACGCTCGGCGGCGTCCCCCTCGAAAAGGGGAAGGACTACGATCTCCGCTACGAAAACAATCTCAACGCCCTCGGCAACGCCCGTGTCATCGCGGCGGGGAAGGGGAGCTACACGGGCTCCTGCTGCGGATATTTCCAGATCATGCAGGCGCAATACCCCCTCAACCGTCCCGTGATGGACCCCGCGCAGCCCATCGTCGTCGGGAGCGAAGTCACCCACCTTGGGCAGATCCCCCTCCCCGATGGGTGGAGATGGTATTACGACGTCGACTTCACCGTCTACTACGACGGCATGCTCGACCGCGTTTCGGAGTGGACCATCCTTTACGAGGGCGCGGATAAGGACAATTTCAAGATCACGCAGACGGGGGTCTACGTCCTCCGCGAGAGCAAGCGGCACGACCTCATTTCCCTCGAGGGCGCTTCCGCCGTGCAGAAGGGGACGTGCGTCTACACGGGCGGCGTCGCAAAGCCCGAATTCACGGTGACGGCAGGCGGCACCGTCCTCACGGAGGGGACCCACTACCTCGTGAAGACTTCGGCCGTGAACGCGGGCGCGGCAGAGGCGGAGATCGTCGGCGTCGGTACCTACACGGGCACCTTGAAGGCGGCGTTCACGATCTCGAAGGCGAGCGCTCCCGCCTTTTCGTGGAGCGGAAACGTCACGGCGGGGGAGGATATGCGCACCCTTTCCGACGTCTCCCTCCCCTCGGGTTGGCAGTGGGCGGACGGCTCCATCCCCCTTGCGGCAGGCGAGATGCGGGCAACGGCGGGATACAGCGGCGCGGACAGGGC
>CANREU010000169.1 GCA_947629725.1 uncultured Clostridia bacterium | reverse complement strand
CGAGGTCGCAATTGTGCATGTGCTGGGCGAAATAGTCGGCGTCGTGGAAGTGGATGAGACCCTGATCGTGCGCCTCGACGATCTCGCGCGGGAGAAGGATGCGGCGCGTGAGGTCCTTCGAGACCTCGCCCGCCATATAGTCGCGCTGGACGGAGTTCACGGTGGGATTTTTGTTGGAGTTCTCCTGCTTCACCTCTTCGTTGTTGCACTCGATGAGGGTGAGGATCCTGTCGTCCGTCGTGTTGTTCTTTCTCGCGAGGGCACGGGAGTAGCGGTAGGTGATGTACTTGCGCGCCACGGCAAACGCCTTTTGGTCCATGATCTGGTTCTCGACGAAGTCCTGCACTTCCTCGACGTTGACCGCGCGGTTAAGGTCGCCCGAAAGCGCCGTCACCTTCTCGGCGATGGTATTGATCTGTTCTTCGGTGAGGCGGTTGTCCTCGCTCACTTCCCTGTTTGCCTTGCGGATGGCGTTCAAAATTTTTGCTACGTCGAATGAAACTTCCGCACCGTTTCGCTTGATGATCTTCACGGCTATCCTCTCCTTCGTTCATCGCTTCCTTTTCCCCCGAAGAGGAAAAGCGCCCCCGAAAAGGGAACGCTCTTATCATACTACAATCGGCCTCTGTTTGTCAAGTGTTTGGCACAACATTTTGACAAAATATTTTTTGTGAATACTATATCTTGTGGTTTTTACGAATTTTGTCGGTTTATGCGCATGAAACAGGCAAGCGCAAAAGTTACACGCCGAAAGTTCTCGGTCTCAAACGAGGACGGTCCCGTTGATGACAAGAGAAAAACGGCAACCGAGAAATTCCGCGGCGCGGCGGCAGAGCTTCATCCTGCCGAAATAGATCTCGAAATAATCCATCACGGAGCAAATCTCCGTGTCGATCTCGATGTGCAGCGTGATGACGCCGTCCTCCACCGAGAGGTAGGATCTCTCCGCCGCGAGGTTCACCCTGTCGTGGATGTCGGCGGTCACGAGATCGTCGATCGGCTTCTTCACGCGGCTCTTGTGCACGTCCGCCTTGTCGGCGATGATGAGGGCGCTCGAAAGGTCGGAGACGGGCGAGCCGTATTGCTCGTCGTGGTTGCCGATCGCCATCATCGCCTCGGCGGCCTCGATGTTGGTGAGCCCGAGGCGGGTGAGGATGCGGTAGGCAAGGATCGCGCCGCTCTGGGCGTGGTCCTTGCGGTTGACGCAGTTGCCGATGTCGTGGAGGTACCCCGCGATCTCGGCGAGGCGCACTCTCTCCTCGCTCGCGCCGAGGGCGCGCAGAATGTCCCCCGACCACTTGCTCACGATGCCCGCATGGCGGCGGGAGTGCTCGGTGTATCCGATCGCTTCGATCTGCTTCTCGGACATCTTCATGATGGCTTCCACTTCGGGGTCTGCCCGTAATACGGAAAGAGAAAGCATATTCAGAACTCCTTCACCGAGAGACCCGAGTAGATCTCTTCGTATTTGGCTTTCGTGTAGGAGACCATGCCGAAGGTGGTGACGGTCGCGGTCCCCGCAGCGACGCCCGCGCGGAGGATCTCGGGAAGGTCCGCCCCCTCCTGCATCTTCACGGCGGCGGCGGCGACCATGCCGTCCCCCGCGCCGACCGTGGAATTGACCGCCACGTTGATGCTTTTACAATAATAGTTATGCGAGCCGTCGGTGATGACCGCCCCCTCCTTGCCGAGGGAGAGAAGCACCGTCTTCGCGCCGCGGTCCAAAAGCTCGTAGCAGCCCGCGAGCATATCGCCCTTGTCGCGGAATTCCCGCCCGAGGGACTCCTCGAGCTCGTCAATATTGGGCTTCACGAGGTCGATCCCCGCCTCGAGCGCCGCAAAGAGCTTGGCGCCCTCCGTGTCGGCGATCCGAAGCGACTTGGGGTCGACGGCGCGGAAGATCTCGCGGTAGTAGCTCGCGTCCACCCCGCGCGGCAGCCCGCCCGAGATGACGGTGACGTTCGCCCGTGCGGAGGCCCCGCGGATGACGTGCAGAAGCTCTACGAGCTTCTCGTCGGCGACCTGCCCGCCCACGTCGTTGATCTCGGTGAGCATGGACTTCTTGTCGATGCACTTGTAGTTCTCGCGCACCCTGCCGCCGTTCCACACGAAGGAGAACGGAACGCCCTCCACGTCGAGCGCGCGCTCGAACATGGCGCCGTTCTCATTGTACATGAACCCGGTGGCATACGCCTCCGCGCCCAGCCGTGCGACGCCGATCGCGACGTTGAGCGCCTTGCCCGTGAAGGAAAGGGTCTTGTTCTTGACGACATTCACCTTCCCCACGTTGAGTGAGTCGAGTTCGATCGTGACATCCACGCTCGGACTCATACAGACGGTTAAGATCATGCTATCCCCCCATTCGGCGCCCCTCCCCTATCCCGGGGCGGGCGCGGCGCGGCGGCATCTCCGCCGCGGCAAAACCTGATTTTTTTACATGGAGATCATCTGAAGGGTCTCGTAGAGTTCGTAGTTGAACTTCTTCTTCATCGAGACGGCCTCGATGATGTCCATATCGATGATCTCGTTCTTGTGGATCCCGACGACGCGGTTGCCGATCCCGTCTTTGAGGAGGCGCACCGCCTTGTTGCCGAACTGCGCCGCGAGCATCCTATCCGCCATCGAGGGCGAGCCCCCGCGCTGGATGTGCCCGATGTTCGTCGCACGGACGGAGTAGGTCGTCACTTCCTGCAATTTCTTGGCGAAGGCGTCGGCGCTCGTCGCCCCCTCCGCCACCACGATGATGTTGGAGTGCTTGCCGTTCGCGCGGGAGCGGTTGATGCGCATCACGATGTCGTCGAGGTCGTAG
>CANREU010000168.1 GCA_947629725.1 uncultured Clostridia bacterium | reverse complement strand
GGGGGGGGGGGGGGGGGGGGGGGGTCCGCCCTTATTGTTGCGTTTTGCCCCTCATCCGTCCCCTCCGTGGGGGTGTCAATGGCGGGAGAAGGAGATGTCGAAAACCGCTGCGGCGGTGCCGCGGGGGAGGCGGAAGTCGATGAGAAAGACGTCGGCTGTCCCGCGGGTGCCGTCCCCCGAGCCCTGCACATCAAAGCCGTGCAGGGCGTGTTTTTCGCGGGTGACGGCGGGGGAGACGCCGAGGCGGCAGGAGAGAAGCGCGCTGCCCACTCTCACCGCGTTCCCCTCGCATACGGGCTCGAGGAGGGTCACGAACCGCTCCGTAATATCCGCCCCCGCGGAGAACTCGTCGGTGAGGGTTAGGGTCTCCCCGCAGAGGAAGGTGCGGCGGAGTTTTGGAAAGCCATCCTGCCCGTAAGCGGCGGCAAATTCGAGGGAGACGCCCCCCTCCGTGTGCCAAACCGTCCCGCAAAATTCCCTGCCCGCCCGCTGGAATTTCCCGTTCACGACGGGCACGCTGTGCCCGCGGGAGGAGGTGCAGAGGACGTTGTAGCGGGTCTCGCCGCGGAAGTAGTCCCGCGTGTACCGCCCCGCGCCGAGGTCGCAAAAGATCTGCCCCTCCCTGTCCGCGAGGACAAAGCTCCCCACATCGTTGTGGTTGTGCGGCTCGCCGTTGTGCCCCGCCTTCACGAAGAGGGAATATTGCTTGCGCCGCATGGTCGCCTGCCCCGCTTCTTCGTCGAAAAAGTCTTCATCGGGAGGAGGGGAGGGGGGAAGGGTCGGGTCGTACCAGAGAAGATCGCGGCTGCGCTCGTTCCAGCCCGTGTTGCCCTCCTTGAAGGCGGTGAGGGAGGAGGGGAGGACGGGCGCGCCGTACTCCTTCGCGAGGAAGGAGAGGAGACCTCGGCCGGCGCGGAAGGAGAGGGGGGAGTCGGCCACGGTCAGAAATTCTCCGCCGAGCACGCTCCTTGCGGCAAAATACGCCGCACGCTCCGCCTTTTCGGAGCGGAAGAGGTCCTCCCCCGAATAGGCGCGGTAGAGCTCCGCAAAACAGGCAAAGTTGCCGAACCCGTATTCCCAATAGCCGACGCCCTCGAGGCAGGTCCCGCTCTCCGTGAGGGAGGAGAGATAGCAGTCCGCCGTCCGCAGGATGCGCTCTTTCTGCCTCTCAAACGCCGCGGGGTCGAGGTAGAGCATGGCGGCGCCTACGTTCCCCGCGCACACCATCGCCCAATTTCCGCGGTCCTCTTCCCACCAAAAGGTGTTTTTTTCGTAGGGCTCGATCACCCGCCTCTTCACTTCGCGTTCGGCGAGGGAGACGACGGACTTCTCCATGCGTCCGCCCAAGAGGTATAAGATCTCCGCCACGGCGTGCCCGAGTTCGGCGGCGAAGAGGTCGATAAAGGTCTCTTCGTTTGAATGGGAGGGTGCCGCCCACGACCACTCCGCGCAAATTTCCTTGAGGGCATACTCGGCGCTTTTGAGGTAGCCCTCTTCGGGATAAAGGAGGGCGAGAAGGGCGGAGGCAGAGAGATACTGCCTGCGGCGGAAGAAGGGGACCTCGTAGTCCTCCCGCCTCCCCGTCTCCCGAAAGACGGCGCGCATTTCGCGCGTGAGCGGCGGAAATCCAGCCCCATATGCCCTTTTTTGCAGATCGAGGAGCTCGCCGTACTCCTCTCGCGCTTTGCGGAGGAAGACGGGATCGTTCAGTTTTAAGATGGGGGAAGAAAACATGGTTTCACCTGTTTGGTTCTGCGGCTTTCACCTCCTCCCTCGTTTTGAGGGGGGCTTTCGCGCCGCACCCGTGGCTTCCCCTTGAGGGGAAGCTCCGCCGTGTTTTTTACGGCGGTGATGAGGTGTATGGAATTGGCAATTCCTTATTTTGTTCTTCGTTTCCTTTTGAATAAGGAAGGAACAGTTTATAACACCTCATTCGTCACGGCTGCGCCGCGACACCTTCCCCTCAAGGGGAAGGCAAGGGGGTGGTCGGGGTACTTCCCCCAAGAGGGGGAAGCAAGGATGGTTGGTCGGGGGACTTCCCCTCAAGGGGAAGGCAAGGGGGTTGGTTTTTGCGGTTTTACCTCCTCCCTCGTTTTGAGGGGGGAGGGTAGGGTGGGGGGAGCCGCCAACGGTTTTCGATTGCCACCCCCCTTAGTCCCCCCGCCAAAGGCAGGGGGTTTATAACTGCACGGCGTCCCTCCGTCGAAGGCAGGAGGGTTATAACTGCTCGGCATCCCCCGCCAAAGGCAAGGGTCGGGGGCGGAAAAGGGAAGCGCCCCGCAAACTGCGGGGCGCTTTGCGTTTTTCAGAGAAGGATGGGCAGGAACGCCGAAACGCCGCCCGCGGCTCCGCACATGGCTGCCGCCATAGAGCCGTAAACAGCGAGGTAGATGATCGCGCCGAGCAGGGAGAACCCGAGGTCGATCGAGCTTATCACGATACCCGCCGTGGCGAGTCCGTTTCCGCCCTCTCCCGTCGCCTTGATCTGCTTCTTCCCGATGATGGAGAGGATGAGACCCACGATGGGAACGATGAAGGAAAGAATGAACCCAACGATCGCGAGGGTGTTCGTCTTCGGCGAGGGCGCCGCGTACTGATATTGATACTGCGGCTGCTGCTGGGGGATCCCCGAGCTGTTCAACACTCTTCCGCACTTGGGGCAAATGACCGCGTGTTCGTCGATCTCCTGCCCGCAGAATTTACAAAACATAGCTTATGCCTCCGTGAAATTTACTTCGATCAACTGCAACTCGAACTGATACTGTCGGAGATGCTGTCGCCGCAGCTCGCGCCCATGTCGCTGCAAGCGCTCGAGAGCGACTGCGAACAGCTCTCCC
>CANREU010000167.1 GCA_947629725.1 uncultured Clostridia bacterium | reverse complement strand
TAAGAGAAACTTTCCTCGCGCGATTTTTTGCATTGGTAGTCGATGGCGGACCCCCGCCCCTACCCCTCCCCCTGACGCAGGGGGAGGGCAAGAGGTGAAAGTATAAGGGGGGAGGTAAGAGGACGGGCGCAAAAGGTTTTGTGCGAAGCATAAAACCACTGCGCGGAGCAGGGTTCCCCTGCGGCAGGGTCTCTGCTCCTCATACCGAGGCTCCGCAGGAGCCGAGTGTATCTTAAGATTCACTCACTCCTCCTATGGCTCCGTTCGGAATGAGGAGCCCCTCGCGTCCGTAGCTATAAATACTGCGCGGAGCAAAACCACGCTTTTGCGGCAGCGCACCCAATTTGCGCGACCCTTCGCGCTTATTGTACGGGCAAGCGGCTTGGAGAAAAAAGAAAGTTTCCCATAAGAGAAACTTTCCTCGCGCGATTTTTTGCATTGGTAGTCGATGGCGGACCCCCGCCCCTACCCCTCCCCCTGACGCAGGGGGAGGGCATGAGGCGCAAAAGATTTTCCGCGAAATATTTACTTCTTATACGCCTCTTTGCCGTAGAGAGCGGAAAGGTCGTCCGCGTACTTTTTGGATCTCTCGAACTGCTTCACGTCGTACTCCGTCTCGGCGAGGGCGCGGCGCTGTTCGCGGGTGAGTTTTGTGGGCACCTCCACGAATACGCGGAGGTACAGATTGCCCGTGCCGTTCCGCGTCTTGATCCCCTTGCCGCGCACCGTGAACGTCGTGCCCGACTGCGTCCCCTCGGGGATGGTGTAGTCGAACGCGTCGTTGAGGTCAGGCACGCGCACCGTGCCGCCGAGCGCCGCCGTCTGGAAGGGAATGGGAAGATCGAGATACAGGTCATAATTTTTGCGCTCGAAGAGCTTGTGCGGCTCGACGCGGAACACCACGATGAGGTCCCCCGCTTCGCCGCCGTCCGTGCCCGCCTGCCCGTAGCCGCGCTTGCGGATATACGAATTGGTATCCGCGCCCGCGGGGATGTTGAGGGTGAGTTTCGTCTCGCGGCGGAGATACCCCTTGCCCTTGCAGTCGGGGCACTTTTCGGAGACCGACTTGCCCTTGCCGCCGCAATCGGGACAGGCGGCGACCCGCACCGTTCTGCCGAAGATCGTATCCTGCGTGAAACGGATCTGCCCTTTCCCGCCGCACTTGCGGCAGGTGGTGAACGCCGTGCCGTTCTTTGCGCCCGTGCCGTTGCAGGAAGGGCAGGGCTCGTTGCGGGTGTAGGAGACCTCCTTTACGCACCCCTTTGCGGCGTCCATGAAGGAGAGGGTCATGTTGAGCTGGATGTCCTCCCCCGAGGTATCGCGCTGGACGTTCGCACTGCCGCCGAAGCCCTGAAAGATCGAGCCGAAAATGTCGCCGAGGTCGAAGTCCGCCCCGCCGAAGCCGGAGCCGCCGAACCCCGAGCCGCCGAAGCCGCCCATGCCCCCCATACCGGGATGGGCCTGTTCGTAGTCGTATGCCGCGCGCTTCTGCTTATCGGAGAGGACCTCGTTCGCCTCGTTGATCTCCTTGAATTTCTCCGCGGCGAGCTTATCCCCGGGGTGGAGGTCGGGGTGGTATTGCTTGACGAGCTTCTTATAGGCCGCCTTGATCTCCTCCTCGCTCGCGTCCTTTTTTACGCCGAGGACTTCGTAGTAATTTTTCTTCTCTGCCATGTTGAACCTGTTTTCATGCCGAAAGAGGATGGCGTGACGCGATCCTCTTTTTTTGGTTTGACGGATACGCTCCGTCCTTTCTCGGCTCCACCTCTTGGGGGAGCTCCGCCGTGTCTTTTACGGCGGTGAGGGGGTTCGGGCTCGGCTGCAAACCCCTATCCCCCCTTCGGGGTACTTCCCCCAAAAGGGGGAAGCAAGAATGGTGGGTCGGGGTACTTCAGCACAAGGCACGCCTGCGGCGCCCCAAAAGGGGGGAGGCAAGAGGTAGGGCGGAGCCGTGCCATCCTTCTTTTCCCGAGGAAGGGTACGGCTTTCTCCGTGATTTCCATGCCCTTTGCTATAAATTACTTGCGCGAGCAAAACCACGCTTTTGCGCTGCGCGACCCAATTTGCGCAACACCTTGCGCTTATTGTTCGTGCAAGCGAATGAGAGAGTTAGCTCGTTTCCCATACAAGTATCTTTCCTCGCACGATTTTTTGCCGGATTGGTCGGGGCGGACCCTCACCCCTACCCCTCCCCCTTGCGCAGGGGGAGGGCATGTAAATCGGAATTTGCGCGAGGGGAATGATAGGAGCGAGGAGCAGGGGTGAGGATCCGCACGGCTTGGCGCGAGCAAAAAATCGTGCGAAACTTTTACTGGTGGAACTCTTCGTCCGGGGCGGGGCCGCTCTCGGGGCCGCCCGCACCCTGTGCGCCCGCGCTCTGCTGATAGAGTTTCGCGATCACGGGCTGGATCTTCTTGGAGAGCTCCTCGAAGGCGGCGTTATACTTCTCTTCGTCGTCCGCCTCGAGGTCCTTCTTCGCCTCGTCCACCGCCGATTGCAGGGTCGCCTTATCCTCGTCGGAGAGCTTGCCTTCGCTGTCCTTTATGGTCTGCTCCACCGAGAAGATGAGCCCGTCGAGCTTGTTGTGCGCCTCGACCTTCTGCTTTCTCTTTTTGTCCTCTTCGGCGTACTGCTCGGCGTCCTTCACCGCCTTGTTGATCTCGTCCTCCGAGAGGTTGGTGGAGGAAGTGATGGTGATGTCGGTAGACTTGCCCGTGCCGAGGTCCTTCGCCTCCACGTGCACGATGCCGTTCGCGTCCACATCGAAGGTGACTTCGATCTGCGGGATGCCGCGGGGCGCGGGCGCGATGCCCGTGAGCATGAAGCGGCCCATCGTCTTGTTGTCGCGGC
>CANREU010000166.1 GCA_947629725.1 uncultured Clostridia bacterium | reverse complement strand
TCGGCGGCGGATTTTTCGGCGGCGGGACGGCCGTCTACCTCGGCGACACCCTCCAGAAGGCGGCCTTCACCGCAGAACAATATATATACGAGCCGTGAGCCCTTCGGAAGAAAAGGCGGGCAAGGGGTGGCAGCAAAGAGCGAGATCCACTCCGCCGCGCAGAGCGCGGCGTCGGAATGACGAAGAAGAGAGGCGTTTGCCTCTCTTCTTCGTTTGCCCTCGCCCGCTCCCCTTGCCTTCCCCCGCCGGCCTCACCCGCTCCCCTTGCCTTTCTCTTGAGGAGAAGGTGTCCCCGCATATCCCGAGCGTGCCCTCCCCCTACGTGAGGGGGAGGGGTAGGGGTGAGGGTCCGCCTATGACTTTCTGCGACCTCGTTTTCTCGGCTCGCTATAAATACGTCACCCTGCCCCGCCCGCACGCTATGATCGCTATCGAAGGGCGGCACGAGTCATAGGCGAAGTAGCTTGTCGAAGGGTATCCGCATTATAACAAGGTCATGTTTCGACTACGCTCAACATGACGTATTTGTACGGCGTGCGTCAAACCTGCCTCTTCTGCCACCCCCTTGCCTTCCCCTTGAGGGGAAGGTGGCACGGCGCAGCCGTGACGAATGAGGTGTTGTAAACTGTTCTTTCCTTATTCAAAAGTCAATAAAGGGCGAAATAAGGAATTGCCAATCCTATACACCTCATCACTTCCGCATAAATGCGGAAGAGCTTCTCCTCAAGGAGAAGCCGAGGGCGGGCGGCACCAACTTGCCTTCCCTTTGAGGGGAAGGTGTCCCCGCATATCCCGAGCGTGCCCTCCCCCTACGTGAGGGGGAGGGGTAGGGGTGAGGGTTGCCCCGAATTTTCCACCCCCCTTAGTCCCCCCGCCGAAGGCAGGGGGTTTGCTCTCTGCGTGCCCGACTTACGGCTCTTCACCTCCTCCCTCGTTTGAGGGGGGAGGCACGCGCCACGGCTCCTCATACCGAGGGCGTAGCCCGAGTGTATCTTAAAAGATTCACTCGCCCTCTTCGAGGGCTCGGAATGAGGGAACAATCACCTCCTCCCTCGTTTGAAGGGGCGGGGTGGGGTGTGCTTCTCCCTTGCCTTCTCCTCAAGGAGAAGCCGAGAGCATAGGAAAAAGCGCCCGCAGAGGGCGCTTTTCCATATCTTTTTACTTCGAGTTGATATACTTTTGTTTCTCGTTTTCAAAGGGGGTGTTGTAGAGCTCGGCGCGGTCGAAGCGGAACAGCGGCGCGCCGTCGTCGTCAAACGCCACCTACATCACGTGGGGGTCGCCCATGATCTTCTCATAGTTGCGGAAGTGGAGAAGGGTTAAAAGTTCGTCTTCGTCGCCGCGCACGAAGCAGTTGTGCCCGGGACCGTAGACCTTGAGTTCCTCGTCCGTTTCGAGGACGGGGTAGCGGTTTTTGCGCCAAGAGCGGGGGTCGAGCAGGTCGCTGTCCTCGTCGGCGCGGAGGAGCCCCATGCAGTAGCAGGCGCCCGTCGCGGAGGCGGAGAAGGTGACGTAGATCATCCCGTCGTGTTTTAAGACGGCGGGCCCCTCGTTCACCCAAAAGCCGCCGTCGCGCTCCCAGTCGTAGTCGGGCGTGGTGAGGAGGACCTGCACCGTTTTCAGCTGGGTGGGGGACTCGAGTTCGGCGATGTAGAGATTGGAGATGCCGTTCACGGCGCCCACCTTCTGCGCCCAGATCGTGTACCACTTGCCGCGGTGCTTAAACACCGTCATATCGAGGGAAAAGTCCGTAAACGAATAGGGATCTCCCTCGGCGGCGCGCATCATGCCGCCCTCTTCCCACTCGTCCGTCATGGGGTCGTCCCCCTTGCAGATGAGGGTGAACGGGCGGATCTTCCAAATATCGGGGAGCTCTCCCGCCGCAAAATAGATGACCCACTTGCCCATGATGTAGTGGATCTCGGGCGCCCAAATGTGGCTCGACATGATGCCGACGGGGTGCCTTGTCCATAAGACGCGCGCGGGCGCTTCCGCGATGCCGTTCACGGTGTCCGCGCAGCGGAGCTCGATGCGGTCGTACTGCGGGCAGGTCGCCGTGAAGTAATACTTGCCGTTTGTGTGTTTGTAGAGATAAGGATCGGCCCTCTGCAATGCGAGAGGCGAAAGATAAGAAGCCATTCGATTTTCCCCCTGAAAATTCTGCCCTTATTTTACTACGCGCACGCGGGCTTGTTAAGCGTCGATCTTATTTTTCCGTCCCCACGGGAGGAGGAAAATATACACGCCCACGATGAGAAGGGCGAGCACGGAGAGCCCCACGATGAGGGCGATCCGCCACGCGTCCGATTCCCCGCGTTCAAACATATCGGCGGTGATCTGCGCGGTGTAGTCGACGCCGTCCTCCGTGTAGCACGCGGTGTAGGTGCCGTCTTCATTCTCCGAGAAGCGCATATAGGTACGCGCTCCCACGACGAGCTCCTCGCCCGTTTCGCTGCGGAAGGTGACGCTCTCCTTCTGCGCCTTGAGCCAGCCGAAGAAATAGGTCTCGCCCGCGGGCGCCGAGGGGTCGACGGGGGAGAGCATGCCGAGAGGGACATACCCGCGCGTCACCGTGCGGGCGCCCGTCTCATATTCCACATAGGCAAAGTCGTGCCCCGCGCCCTCTTCGGAGCGGACGGCGCCGAGCACCGTGAGGGAGGTCCCGCGGGGAAGGCGGGGACCCGCAAGCGCCGTAACGAGGCAGGGGAAGGAATACACGCTCCCCTCGCTCGCAAGGTAGGCAGTCTCGTTCTTGTCCTCCCAATAGCCGCCCTCGCCCTCTTTGGGGGTGACTTCGGTGCAGCGCGCCCCGTCTTCGGGGAAGAGCGCCACGGTGTAGCGGTTGTTCTCGAAGAT
>CANREU010000165.1 GCA_947629725.1 uncultured Clostridia bacterium | reverse complement strand
TTCGTAGAACTTTTTCACCCGTTCCGCAATGTCCATGCGGCATTGTATGCAAAACTCTTTACTTGTGGTATTCCGCCCCCGCGAGGATGGTGAACGCGCGATAAATTTGTTCGAGGAGGACGACGCGCATCATCTGATGGGGAAAGGTGAACGCGGAAAAGGAGAGCTTCTCCTTCGCCGCCGCCTTCACCCGCCCGTCCAGCCCGCAGGAGGACCCGATGACAAACGTGATCTCCTCCCCCCTGCCGCACAGGGCTCCGAGCTTTTCGGCGAACTTTTCGGAGGAGCAGCCCTCTCCCTCCACGGCGAGGGCGAAGACGTACCCCGTGCAGGCGCGCAAAATTTCCTCCGCCTCCTCCTTCGGGGACGCCTTTTCGGGGAGCTCCTTTACGGTGAGCTTACAGTAGCGGGAGAGCCTCTTTCCGTACTCCGCGCAGGCCTCCCGCCAAAAGCTTTCCTTGAGCTTGCCCACACAGACGATATTGACCTTAACCACCGCCGAAAAACCCCGAGACGAGCACAAAGATCCACAGCAGCGCGCAGAGAGCGATCCCGATCGCCGCGCCGAGGAAGAACTTCTTTCCCTCCGTAACGGCGAAGGGCTTCTCCTCCTCCCGCTTGATGAGGGCGAGGAAGAGGACGCAGCCGCAGAGGACGAGCACCGCGAGCACGACGAGCACGATGTATGCCGCAAGCGGAAGGGCGGCAAAGAAGGAGTCGACCCCGCAGGAAAGAAGGGCGACGACGGCGACGTTGTTCACAAAGTGGGCGATCATCCCGGGGAGCACGCTCCCCGAGCGCACGGCGAGGAGGGCAAAGCACGCCCCGCAGGCGAATTGGTAGACGGTCTGTTCGGGGCTCCCGTGCATGAGGGCAAAGAGCGCGGCCGTTGTGAGAACGGCGGAAACCGTACCCCACCCCCTCTTTTTCACGCCGAGGGCGAGTGTTCCGCGGAAGACGGTCTCCTCGAAGACGGCGGGAAGAACGGCGGCGATGAGAAGGGTCGGGAGGAGGTACCAGCCGCGGAGCATGGTGTCGGAGAGTCTCACCCCGCTCTCCTTGTAGCCCGCCTTTTTGAGCAGTTCCACGAGGAAGGAATTGAGTTCGCGCGGGCTCTCCTTCGTGCGGCGGAACCACACGAGGGCGGCCGCGGCAAAGCACAGCTGCGGGACAAGATAGTTGATGTAGCGGAGCCAATCGGGCTGGTTTTCCACGTCTACCCCGCACGCCTGTGCGATGAAGGTGAGGACGAGGGAGACGATCATCACGAGCCCGACGGAGAGACTGAACGAAAAACCGCTCTCTCTGATCGGCTGCACGGGAAGCGCTTCCCGCACGGATTTGTCTTTCATACCTTGCATTATAGCAGAAATGCGGGGAAAAGTCCAAAGAATCCTTTGCTTTTTGCGAAAAATGTTTTATAATAGAGGGGCATAGAAGGAATACGGGAGAAAGGATGCGAACGGTAGATACCAAAACGATCGGGGAATGCGTGTACCGCCTCGCGAGAAGAGCGGGGGTCACCCTCACGGAAGGGTGCAGACGGGCGCTCGAAGGGGCGTGCGCACGGGAGGAGGGAGCGGCGAAGTTCGCCCTCGAAACCGTCCTCGAAAATGAGAAGATCGCAAGGCGGGAAAAGATGCCCGTCTGCCAGGACACGGGCATGGCGGTCGTCCTCATCGAGCTCGGGCAGGAGGTCGTCCTCACGGGCACTCTCCTCCCGGAGGCCGTGGACGGGGGCGTGCGGCGCGCCTATGCGGACGGCAGTTTCCGCAAGAGCATCTGCGACCCCCTCACCCGCGTCAACACGGGCGACAACACCCCCGCCCACCTGCATGTGGACATCGTTGCGGGGGATAAAATAACGATCTCTTTCCTCCCGAAGGGCTTCGGGAGCGAAAATATGAGCAGGCTCTACATGCTCACCCCCGCCGAGGGGAAGGAAGGGATCGTGCGCGCCGCCGTGGAGACGGTGAAGCTCGCGGGCTCCCGCCCCTGCCCTCCCGTCTGCCTCGGGATCGGGATCGGCGGAAGTTTCGATTCGTGCGCCCTCCTCGCAAAACGCGCCCTGCTCCGTGAAATCGGCTCGCGCCACGCCCGCGCGGACGTCGCCGCGCTCGAGGAGGAGATCCTCGAAAAAGTGAACGGGCTCGGGATCGGCGCGCAGGGCTTCGGCGGAAAGACGACGGCGCTTGCCGTCTCCTGCGAAGTCGCCCCCACCCACATCGCGGGGCTGCCCGTCGCCGTAAACGTGCAGTGCCACTGCGTGCGCTGCGAAAAGGAGACGATATGAACCTCCGTCTTCCCCTCTCAAAAGAGCAAATTTCCGCGCTTCGGGCGGGAGACCCCGTCCTCCTCTCGGGGACGGTGTACACCGCGCGCGACTGCGCCCACCGCCGCATGTCCGAGCTTTTGAACCGCGGCGAGCCCCTCCCCTTCCCCCTTGAAAATTCCTTCATTTACTATGCGGGACCCTGCCCCGCGCCCGAGGGAAAGGCGTGCGGGAGCTGCGGGCCAACGACCTCCGCGCGCATGAATGTTTTCGCACCCCGTCTGCTCGATTTAGGGCTCGGCGGGATGATCGGCAAGGGCGAGATGAGCGGAGACGTGCGGGAGGCGATCGTGCGGAACGGCGCCGTCTACTTCGCCGCGATCGGCGGGGCGGGCGCCTTCTACGGGAACGCCGTGAAACGGTGCGAGTGCGTCGCCTTTCCCGACCTTTTGAGTGAGGCCGTGTACCGCATGGAGGTGGAAAACTTCCCGCTCGTCGTCGCGATCGACAGCCGCGGCAACAGCGTGTATCGATAAGAAGAGCGAGGGCAAACGAAGAAGAGAGGCGCACGCCTCTCTTCTTCGTCATTCCGAACCGTTCTACTACGTCATTCCGACTTAC
>CANREU010000164.1 GCA_947629725.1 uncultured Clostridia bacterium | reverse complement strand
GGGTATTCGCCGAGCGGGTGACGATGCGTTTGAGTTCCTCGGGCGTATAGGATTCGAGGCGGCAGATGATGCCGAACCTGTCGCGCAAGGGGGAAGAGAGCATCCCCGCGCGGGTGGTCGCCCCGATGAGGGTGAATTTTTTGAGGGGGAGACGGATGTTGCGCGCCATGGGGCCCTTGCCCACGATGATGTCGAGGGCGTAGTCCTCCATCGCGGAGTAGAGGGTCTCCTCCACGGTGTGGGCGAGACGGTGGACCTCGTCGATGAAGAGGATGTCCCCCTCGTTGAGGTTGGAGAGAATGGCGGCGAGGTCCCCCTGCCGCTCGATGGCGGGGCCCGACGTGAGCTTGATCTGCGCGCCCATCGTGTTCGCGATGACGTGGGCAAGCGTCGTCTTGCCGAGCCCGGGGGGGCCGTAGAGGAGGACGTGGTCGAGCGCCTCCCCTCTCGCCTTCGCCGCCGCCATGTAGACGGAGAGGTTCTCCTTGATCTTCTCCTGCCCGACGTATTCCTCCATCGTCTTGGGGCGGAGAACGTTCTCCTCCGCGTCGTATTCCGTTTTGGTGCTCGTGAGGAAGTTGCCCTCGTCGAAGCTCTCGAATTCTTCGTCAAACATATGCCGATCCTTTCACCCGTCGGTGTTTTTTCTCAACTTGCGCCGCGGCGCACATGCGGTCAGATGAATACGATCTTCATCGTCTCCCGCGCATTTTCGGGAAAGTAGAGCCCGAAGTCCGCCTCGAACCTGCGGGGCAGGACGACCTCCCCGAGGGCGGGCAGCCCGCCGAACGCCTTTAAGGAGAGGGAGGTCACGGTGGAGGGAAGGACGATCCGCCTTAACCTGTTGCAGAGGGGGACGGCGTTGTAGAACTCCTTCACCCCCTCGGGCACTTCGAGTTCCTCGATCGCCGTACCCGCGAGCGCCTCTTCGCCGATCGCCGCAAGGGTCGCGGGGAGAACGGCGCGGGCGAGGGAGGAACACCCCGCAAAGGTGCCTGCGCCGAGGAAGACGAACCCCTCGGGGAGCACAGCTTCTTTCAGCGCCGCACACCCCTGAAAGGCGCCGCCGTCGTCGAATTCGGAGCCCGTCGCTTTGAGTCCCGCGCCGAAGCGCACCTCTTCGAGGGATATGCAGTTCCAGAAGGTCGCGCTCTCGATGACGGCGGGCCCGTCCCCCGAAAAGAAGACGCTCTTGAGGCTCTTGCAGTTTCTGAACGCCATCGAGCCGAGTTTTTTGAGGGAAGCGGGGAGGATGACGCGCTCGAGCGCGCTCTCCGCAAAGGCGTAGTCCGCGATCTCCCCGAGCCCCTCGGGAAGGACGATCTCGCGGCACTTTGCATTGGAAAAGGCGGACATGTCGATAAATTTCACGCTTGCGGGGAGGACGATCCTCTCAAAGTCCGCGCCGAAATATTCGCAGTCGCCGATCTTCTCCGTCCCCTCGGGGACGCGTAATTCTCTCATCTTTTACATCCCGCGGAGGGCGAGGGCGATGATCTCCTCGACCGACTTCGCTCCCCTCTCCCGCGCGCGCTCGACGGCGCGGGCGCTCTCCTGCTTGGTAAAGCCCAGCCCCATGAGGGCGGAGACGGCGTCGTCCTCCTCGTCGGAGGGCTTCGCGGAGACCCTTCCCCCCACGTTGTCCGAGCCGAGGAGCTCGTCCGCCGAGATCTTCCCGTGGAGCTCCAGAATGATGCGCTCCGCCGTCTTTTTGCCGACCCCCTTCACGCCCGCAAGGCGCTTGGCGTCGGCGAGGGCGACCGCCTCCGAGAGCTCGGAGGGGCGCATGGAGGAGAGGATGGCGATGCCCATCTTCGCTCCCACCCCCTGCACGGCGGTGAGCCGCAAAAAGAGGGCCTTTTCGGTGGGATCGGCAAAGCCGAAGAGGGCGATGCCGTCCTCCTTCACCTGCATGTAGGTGTACACCTCCCCCTCTTCTCCCGCCTTCACGCCCGAGAGCCGCGAGAACGCCGCGCCCGAGCAGACGACTTCGTACCCCACGCCGTTCACCTCGAGGAGAACGTACTCGGGGTCGAGATATTTCACTTTTCCCTTCAAATATCCGATCATAGTTATCCCTTTGCGGCGTTAACGCACGCTGAACAAATTTGCAAAACGGCTCGTGAACGCATGGCAGAGGGCGACCGCGAGGGCGTCCGCCGCGTCGTCGGGACGGGGAATGGCTTTGAGACGGAGGTGGGAAGCGACCACCCTCTGCATCTGCTGCTTGTCCGCCCCGCCGTAACCCGTAAGCGCCTGCTTGATCTGGTTGGGGGTGTACTCGAAGATCTTCCCGCACCGCTTGTTGCAGGTGAGAAGCATCACCCCGCGCGCATGGGCGACGGCAATGCCCGTCGTCACGTTTTTGGAGAAGAAGAGCTCCTCCATCGCCGCCTCTTCGGGCCCGAATTTATCGAAGAGGGCGTTCACCCCCTCCTCGAGCATGCAGAGACGGACGGCAAAATTCTCGCCCGCAGGCGTCTTCACCACGCCGTAATCGACGGCGCGGCAATCCCCCCGCGCATTTTTTTCCACCACGCCGTACCCCATCGTGCCGTAACCGGGGTCGAGGCCCAAGATCATCATATCTCTATTTTACAAAAAACGGCGGGCATTGTCAAGAATTATCAAAGGAAAAAGCCGACATGCTCCCGCGTTTGTTGCCCGCATGCCCTCACGAGGGGGAGGACGAAAGGCCTACCCTTTTTCAAAGGGGAGGCTCCGCCGTAGGCGGTGGTGGGGCTCGTCGGCCGTCGGGCCTCATCCCCATCTTTTCGGCTCCCCCTCTTTTTCCGTCATTCCGAACCGTCCTACTACGTCATTCCGAGCGAAGCGAGGAATCTCGTTCTCTTCTGCCGCCCACCCCCCTACCCCCCTCATTGCGGTAAAAGGCGCAACATATCATACGGGCGCCTTTTC
>CANREU010000163.1 GCA_947629725.1 uncultured Clostridia bacterium | reverse complement strand
CACGGCGCCCACCACGCCGATGAAGATCTCACCGCCCGTGCGCGCCGCCACGTCCTCATACACGCCGAATGCTTCCATAAAAAACCCTCCGCCGATAGTCATTGCTATGATATGGCGGAGGAACTTTTTTTATGATACTTTTTTATTTGGAAGACGGCTCTTCGGGCAGGCGGGACTGCTCTGTTATCTCCTTGTAGTAGGGGTCCTCCGAGAAATCGCGGGGGCGGGTGTATTCCCCGCCGAGCGCCTCGACGGCGTATTTCAGTTCCCTGAATTCGAGGAAGTTGATGTCGTCGCGGTCGATGGTCTCGAGGAGGACGGGCAGGGCGCGCTCGTCGCCGTAGGCCGCGAGATAGCTCGCGTGCATGGGCAGGTCGTCCTCGGAGCGGAAGGCGTTGAGGAGAAGGGCGAAGACGCGGTCGTCCCGCCTCTTGCAGCGGGAGAGGATCTCGAGCATGAGTTCCCGCTCCACCCCCCGTTCGTAGAGGGCGAGCGCCCGCTCCGCCGCCTCGTCCGCGCCCGCCTTGAGCTGCTCGGCGACGGCGTCCTTGATCTCGGAGTCGATGTCCGCTTCGAGGAGCCCGAAATAGGCGTCGAACGCGGCGGGGTCGTCCCCCTCGAGGTTGACGGCGAGGGTGAGGAGGGCATCGTTGCCCGGCTTCAAGAGGGAGATGAGCTCCTTCGGGCGGCGGCTCTCAAGCTCGCGGCAGAGGAAGTCGGAGACGGGCACGTCCTCCTCGAAGTGGCGGACGAGGGTCTCCACGAGCTCCCCGTCCTCCATCTTCCGATAGTAGCCCTTCGGGGTGTCGCCCGCCTTCTTCACGAAGGTGTCGCCGAACTCCTTATAGAGCTTGGGGATGAGGTTCTCCCATTGTTTTTCGTTGTATTTGCTCCCGTTATCCCGCAGGTAGACGGCGAGCTTTTCGTCGAACATCCCGTCGAAATCCATGAGTTTTTTCACGGCGTTCTCCTTTGCGCGCATGCGCTCACATCATATAGTCGAGGATCTCTTTCACCTTTTTTACGTTCGCGCCGAAGATCTCGGCGATGTCGGAGATCCCCCGTTCTCCCCCCACGATCCTTCCCTCGCGGTAGATGGCGGCCTCGAGCTCGGGGCGCTCCTCGATAAGTTCCCACGCGCCCGCCTCGGCGAGGGTCTTATAGAGGTCCTCCGCGGCGGCGCAGATCTTGTCTGCGTTCTCCTCCGCGAGGAGGGCGTATTTGGAATAGACGTCGGCAAACGCCTTTAAGAAGGCGTCCCGCTTGCGGTTCCCGATCTCGATGGTGTGGGTATAGAACTCCCTGTAGAGCCCGTAGACGACGGCGCCGAAGGAATTTTCCTCGTTGCGCACGGTGAGTTCGCGGAGGGTGCAGATCTTCACCGCCTCGTTCCCCTCGTAGTCGAGGAGGATGTCCCGCAAGAACGAATCGCAGCGGCACTTTACGGCGACCCGCACCGCAAGATGCTGCAATTTCTCATCCCGTCCCTCCATTTCGTCGAAGGCGAGGCGGAAAAATTCCTCGAGACGGGGCAGGGAGGCGAGCCTTTCCGCCTCCTCCCCGTCCGCCGCATAGGCGGTGAGGAAGAAGTCGGCGATCGTGCGGTATTCTTCGGGCGGGACGCGGTAGTAGTAGGTCATGGGGAATGCCTCCCCGTCGCCGTCGCGCAGCCCCCGCATGCGCACGAGATAGTATTTTGCGACCGCTTTGCGCGGGAAGATCGTCGTGAGGGTCTCGAGGGAGGAGATGGCGTCCTCCAAGTGGCCCGTGCGGTAGGCGGCGGCGGCGTGGAACCAGAGCACGTTGTCGTCGTAAGGGAGCCTGCCGCGGAGAACGGAGAGCTTTTCATACGCGGGCCTGTCGAGCTCCGTCTCGCAGAGCGCCGTCGCCACGCGGTATAAGTCGTCCGTCTCGGTGAGGGGAAGGGCGGCGAGCTTCTCCGCGACCTCCTTCGCCCCCTCCTTATTCCCGCGCGCGCCGAGCACGGCGCAGTAGGTGGTGAGCCCCTGCACGTTGTCGGGGTGCTCCTTCAGGAGGACGGCGCACTCCTTCTCCGCCGTCTCTTCCTCCCCCATGAGGAGGGCGCACATGGCGGAAAGACCCGCCGCAGAGGGATAGTCGGGGCTCCCTTGCGGGACCTCCGAGAGGGTCTCCCGCGCCTCCTGCAATTCTCCCGAGCGGAGCTGCATGAACCCGCGGCGGAGCGCCTCGGGGTCCCCCTCCTCCGAGTGGACAAGGCGGAGATCGGGCTCCGCCATCCGTCCGAACGCCTCCGCGATCTGCTCCTTCGCCTCGTCGGAGAGCTCGCCGTCCTCGGTGAGGAGGCGGTGGTAGTAGAGGGCGGACTGCACCTCGTTGCCCATATTCATGAAGACGACCGCGAGCCCCTCGTACCCCTCCGAGAAATCCGCCTCGTTGCAGGTGTCGAGGAAGCGGAACCAGCTGTCCGCCGCGAGCCGCCAGAGCCCCATCTCTTCATAGACGTCCGCATAGAGGGCGGAGGCGTCCGCGCTCGGCTCGAAGCGCTCGCTCCGCTTGTTGAGGACGGTGAGGGCGCCGAGGTAGTCCCCGCTCTTCCATCTCTTTTCCGCGCTGTCGAGCAGGAACTCGTCGCTGAGGTCGAGCCGCTGCACGCTCCTGTCTTTCATAGTGCCTCCTTGCCGCGGAAGATCTCCGCAAGGTCCTCTCTTCCGAAAGTATAATTTGTGTTACAGTCGTCGCAGCGCACCTCGATCTTTCCCCTCTCTTCGAGGAGGGCATAGGCGTCCGCCCGCCCGAGGGCGAGGACGGCGTCCGCCGCCTTCTTCCTTGAACAGCGGCACAAAAAGCGCGCCTCCCGCTCTTCCCAGTTCTCCGCGCCGAGCGACTTTATGATGTTTTCCGCCCCCATGTCTGCAATTTGGGCGGAAATGTCCGAAAATTTG
>CANREU010000162.1 GCA_947629725.1 uncultured Clostridia bacterium | reverse complement strand
GGTGCGTCGCCTTCACGCCGCTTTCGGGCGTCCACGGCTAGCCCGTCCAGTCGATGAGGTGCCCGGGCGCGGGCTTGGTGAGCCCCTCCCACCACACGGTGTTGTCCGAGGGGTCGATGGCGACGTTGGTGAAGATGGTCCCCTTTCTCGTCGCCGCAAGGGCGTTGGGGTTGCTCTTCTCGTTGGTGCCGGGCGCGACGCCGAAGAAGCCGTTTTCGGGGTTGACCGCCCACAGCCTTCCGTCCTTGCCCACGCGGATCCACGCGATGTCGTCCCCCACGCACTCCACTTTATATCCCTTTTCGAGGTAGTGTTTGGGAGGGATGAGCATGGCGAGGTTGGTCTTCCCGCAGGCGGACGGGAACGCCGCCGCGAGGTAGTGCTTCTCGCCGTTCGGGTAGGTGACCCCGAGGATGAGCATGTGCTCCGCCATCCACCCCTCCCTTCTGCCGAGGCAGGAGGCGATGCGGAGGGCAAAGCACTTTTTGCCGAGGAGGACGTTCCCGCCGTAGGCGGAGTTCACCGAGATGATGGTGTCGTCCTCGGGGAAGTGCATGATGTAACGCTTTTCGGGGTCGACGTCGCACTTGCAGTGGAAGCCCTTGATGAAGTCGCCGTCCTCCCCCAGATAATCGTAGCACTCGGTGCCGACGCGGGTCATGATCGCCATGTTGAGAACGACGTAGATGGAGTCGGTCACCTCGATGCCGATCTTGGAGAAGGGAGAGCCGACGACCCCCATCGAATAGGGGATGACGTACATGGTGCGCCCCTTCATCTTGCCGCGGGCGATCTCGCCGCACATGGCGTATGCCTCTTTGGGGTCCATCCAATAGTTGATGGGACCCGCGTCTTCCTTGTTTTTACAGCAGATAAAGGTGCGGTCCTCCACGCGCGCCACGTCGTTCACCGCGGTGCGGTGATAGTAACAGCCGGGGAGCTTTTCCTGGTTGAGTTTGATCATCTCCCCCGTCTTCACGCCCTCTTCGCGCAGTTTTTCGAGCTGGGCCTCGCTTCCGTCGATCCATACGATCTTGTCGGGCTGCGCGAGAGCCGCGCTCTTCTCGACAAAGTCGAGCACCTTTTTGTTCTTGACCTGCATTCCGAAACCTCCGATGTCGATTGCGGTGCGCACGTATCCCGCGCTCCGCTCCTTTTTATATTATACCACGGACCGCGGGGGAAGTAAACGGTTTGAAGGCAAAATTCCGCGGATTTTCGCCGCGGGAAAACGCCCTCTCAAAGGCGGGAGGAGGACGAGTTTCCCCTCATTCCGAACGGAGCCGCGGGCGGAGTGAGTGAATCTTTCAAGATACACTCGCTTCGCTTGGTATGAGGGGAAAGCGCCGCCCCTCCCCCCGGCGCAGGGGGAGGGGTTTTCTCGGCTTCTCCTTGAGGACGCCGCAGGCGTGCCATGCGCTGAAGCTCCGCCGTGACCTTTACGGCGGTGATGAGGTGTATGGGATTGGCAATTCCTTATTTTTTTCGTTGACTTCTGAAAAAGGAAGAAACAGTTTATAACACCTCATTCGTCCCCTGCGGGGACACCTTCCCCTCAAGGGGAAGGCAAGGAGAGGAAAAGGGGGGCGGGCGGTGCCCCTTCCTCGGTGCTCTCAAGGGCGGGCAAGAGGGAGGCGGGGCTTTATATCTCTGTCATACACTATGCGCCGTGACGTATTCGCCCGTGTCGGCGTCCTGGAACACCACCCAAAAACCGCTCCCGCCGAGGGGGACGAAGCAGGCGTTTTCCCCCATTTCGGGAGGGGGGTCCCCCGTTTTTTCCGCCGCCGCGCACAGATATTGCGGCCTGCCCGCACGGTACACGATCCCGATGAGCGCATCCCCCTTTCGCACCCATTCGGACTGCGGGAACACCTCCTTCAGCCGTTCGTCCCGCGGGAGGGAGGAGAAGGCCTGCTCGATCCTGTCCCGCAATTCCTTATAATATGTAAGGGACCCGCGCGGGTCGAGCGGAGCAGGCGCATCTTCCCGAGGAGGATCTCCGCCCGCCGCTTTTCTCTCTTCTTCCCCGCCGCCATGCGCAAGCTCCTCATCTTGAGGAGCAAAATAATCGACCGAGGCGATCGCCTCGTCGTCGTAGCCCGAGAGGGCGCGCTCGCGAAAGGGGGCGTCTTCGGCGGGCCCGGGCAGGGGGACGCCTGGCGCGCGGGGCACGTTGGGGGCGACGGGAGCGGGCGTCTCGAAGGGGGGAAGAGGGACGGCGGGAGAGGGTTTTCTCCCCGTTCCGCGGACGGCGGCAAGGAGGGGGTCGTAGGCGGAAGGCGCGCTCCCGCAGGAGCCGAACGCGACGGGCTCCGCCTCCCCGCGCAGATAGACGACGAGGGCGGCGAACCCGTTCTTCACCGAGGGGGCGTTCTCCTCCCGCAGCGGCATGTTGCCGTTCATCTCGAAGAGGAGGGTCCTGTCCTCCGCCCGCAGAACGAGCCCGTACCTCCCCTCCTTCACGGGGGAGATCGCCGCAAGTTTGGGGGTGACGGTGAGGGTCGTCCCCAATCTCTCGCAATATACGGCGCCCGAGAGGGCGGAGCCGTCCGCCGAAAATCCCTTCCTCACTTGTTTGAGAACGCACACCCGTTTTTCGTAAGACATACCTTCCTCCTTTCCGGAAGAGTATAGCGAAAACCTCCCGTCGAAGGGTGGAAGATGTGCACGCCTTTTGCCGAAAAAAGAAAAAAACCGCCCCCATTGGGCGGTTTTGCGGTTTTCTTACCCGAAAAAACGGATCTCAACGCCCTTCTTGCGGGCGTAGTCCACCGTGTATGCGGCGCCTCCCGTCTCCTTCTTGCAGTAGGCGAAGAGGAGGTCGCAGCCGTCCACCATGTAGCGGTCGCGGGCGAGGAAACAGCCCGTACGGTATTCGGGAAAGAGCACCGTCTTGCGGTCGCACCACGTCAGAAGTTCCCCGAACAAGCG
>CANREU010000161.1 GCA_947629725.1 uncultured Clostridia bacterium | reverse complement strand
CCTACAAGGGCATCATCGCGGCGAGAAAGCGCGCCGATTCGCCCCTCCGGAACGGCACGGTGACCATCCTCACCTCGTCGGATTCCAAAGAGAGGGATTACAACCTCATGATCTGGGAAGTTACGGACGGCGTGAACACGTGGCGCATGTTCCTCAATGCGACCTCGGGCGGCAAGTCGACCGATAGCTCGGGCGGCACCCTCGTGTATGCGACGAACGGCACGGGCCTCAACGGCACCAGCGTCCCCGCGTACACATTCGCGATCTATTCGGTATAAGGAGGAAAGAGCATGAAAAAAGTATTATCCATTGCAATGGCAACGGCGCTTGCGGCGACGTGCACTGCGGGGCTCGTGATAGGGGTCTCCGCCGAGGGGGACGTACCTGCTCCCGCGGCAGAGACGGCACAGGTCTATCTCGTTCCCGGTTCGTGGTACGACGCGGCGGCGAAGACGACCAAGTACAACACCGTCGAGGGCCTCACCGCCCTCACCGCGGAGGAGAAGACGGCTCTGAACCTCGAGGAAGCGCCCAATGTGTATAAGGCGGGCGCGGCGGGGACGGAGCTTCCCGAGCCTTCCACGGAGAAGAAGGATAAGGACGGCGAGCCCTTCGTATTTCAGGGCTGGTGGTACATCGTAGACGCTTCCGTCACCTACACGGACACGGTGCCCGAAGCCAAGAGCGATCTCTACCTCTATGCCGACTTCCGTGCGGCGCTCTCGCAGCGGCACGAGCCCGCGGCTCCCACCGAGCAAGTGGGCGGCGGCGAGAAGAACTTCATGCTCATCACCCATGAGGACGATACGCAGGACGTTGTCCCGCTCCTCGTCTCGGGGACCGACGTCTGGAACGTCTATGACATGGGCTACGGCTCGAAAGTGCAGTTCTTCAACGAGTACTTCACGCTTCGCAAGAACGACCGCATCAAGGTGTACCTCACCGACATCAGCGACGGCGCAAAGCACGACGATAAGCCCGTCCCTTATCCCAAGCCCCATCCCACCTACGGGTACTTCTCGTACACGCTGGAAACGAGCGGGAACAACAGGACGTCCGACTATCTCTTTGCGGACAGCTACGGCCTCGACGGCAGCGGCGTCGTAGAGGAGGGCGAAGAGCCCGAAATGGCGTACATTCCGCAGGAAACGCTGACCTTCCGTATCTATATCAAGGTGGAAGCGGGCGGCAGCGGCATGCGCGAGAACAGGCTCCAGGTCTATCTCGAGCGGAAAGCATAAGGAGGAAAGAAAATGAAAGGAAAGAGAAAAGCGATCCTTGCGCTCCTTGCGGCGCTGTGCATGGGCACGACCGTCGCGGGGTTTGCGGCCTGCAAGGATAAGGCGCACACCCATGTCGACGCCGACAACAACGGCGTCTGCGACGAGTGCAGCGAGCCTCTGCGCTATGTCGTCTCCTTCGATACGAACGGCGGCAACGCGCTCCCGAAGCAGGGGGTTGAGATCGGCGGCAAGGCGAAAAAGCCCATCGACCCCGTGAAGGACGGCTACATCTTCGAGGGCTGGTTCACGGAGGACGGCACCGCGTTCGATTTCGAAGCGGAGATCACGGGCAACGTCACCGCACACGCC
The DNA here is from genome assembly GCA_947629725.1 of uncultured Clostridia bacterium. GTDB lineage: Bacteria > Bacillota > Clostridia > Christensenellales > Borkfalkiaceae > Gallimonas. The sequence continues at coordinate 1,409 of CANREU010000161.1, read as the reverse complement.
CGCTGGAAGGACGCGGCGGCGACGGAAGCGAGTTATTTCACCTATGAAGACGTGGAGGGCGGCGTGGCGATCTCGGCGAAGGCCGGGGTGACCCTCCCGCAGGACACCGTCCTTCCCGCAGAGCATGAGGGCAAGGCGGTCGTCGCCATTGCCGAAGAGGGGTTTGCCTATCAGGCGGCTCTCCGCGGCGTGAAGATCCCCTCGAGCGTGAAGAAGATCGGCGTGCGCGCCTTCCGCGGCTCCAACGCCCTCACCACGGTGAGCGGCGGCGAGAACGTGGAGGAAGTGGGCTACGGCGCCTTCAACGGCACCGCGTGGGACCAAAACCTCACCGTCGGCGAAGTGTACCTCGGCAAGACGCTGTATAAGTACGCGGGCAGCCTGTTTGCGGATGTGCAGATCTCGGTGAAAGAGGGCACCGCCGGCATTGCGGCGGGCGCTTTCGAGGGGCTTTCCCACCTCGTCGGCATCACCCTCCCCGAGAGCCTTACGAACATCGGCGCCTATGCGTTCAGCGGCACGGGGCTCGTCTCCGTCACCGTGAAGGCGGCCTCTCCCGCCTCCCTCGGCGCAAACGCCCTTCAGGGGTTCACGGGCAACGTGTTCGTCCCGAAGGCCTCGCTCGAAGCGTATAAGGCGGCGGAGGGCTGGAAACAGTTCGCCGCAAACATCTTCGCGATCGGCACGGCGGAGCAGACGTTCGTCGTCACCTTCTCGGCAGAGGGCGCGACGAAAGTTCCCTCGGCGCAGAACGTAAAGGGCTTTGAAAAGGCCACGGCGCCCGCCGAGAAGCCCGAAAAGGACGGCTACGACTTCGGCGGCTGGTATAAGGACGAAGATTGCACCGTGCCCTTCGATTTCGACGAGCCCATCACGGACAACACCACCCTCTATGCGAAGTTCGGCAAGTTCTTCGACGTCAAATTCTCGACGGGCGAAGGCGCCTCCAAAGTGGACAGCCAGCACATCGAAGAGGGCACCACGGCGACAAAGCCCAAGACTAACCCCACGAAAGAGGGGGCCGACTTCATGGGTTGGTACCGCGACGAGGCGTGCACGAAGGAATTCGACTTCAGCGCGCCCATCACGGGAGAGACCACCGTGTACGCCAAGTTCCTCGCAAAGGGCGCCAACTACACGGGCGAAGGCGACTACGCGGGCTGGGAGATCGAGAACGGCGCCATCAAGAGCTACACGGGCAGTAAGACGGACATCAAGATCCCCAAGGAACTCACCCGTCTCGACAGCATCACCGAGATCGTCTACAACAAGAACGCCGGCATGAACCAAGTTGCCGACCTCAAACAGATCAAGTCCATCACGGTGGAGGATGGCAGCACCGCCTTCAAGGTGGTGAACAACACCCTCATGAGCTACGATGAGACGGTCATCTACTACTGCTTCAAGGC
>CANREU010000160.1 GCA_947629725.1 uncultured Clostridia bacterium | reverse complement strand
CATAAAAATACTTGCGCGCGGAGGGTTTCCCTCCGCTGCGCGACACAATTTGCAACGCCACCGCAGGCTTAAAAACCGTACACGCCGCAACCATTCAAAGGATAGGTGGGTTTCGAAATAGAACCCCTCCTCGCGGAAAAGATTTTCCGTAGGAAAAGATTTTCCGCGAAACTTCTTCACGGCTCATAAATATATTGTTCTGCGGTAAAGGTCACCTTTTGGAGGGTGTCGCCGAGGTAGACGGCCGTCCCGCCGCCGAAAAATCCGCCGCCGATCTGGCGCGAGAGGAGCTCGTAATACCCGATCTCCACCCTGTCCCCCGCGCGGACGGTCCGCAGCAGCGCGCTCGCCTTCTCGATGAGGGCGTAGGCGCCCTCCCCCGCCGTAAACTCCGTTTTCTCCCCGTTGACGGAGATATAGGAGACCGCCTTCTGGTAGTTCCCCCAAGTCCCGTAGAGCGGGCTCGCCGTGCTTGCCGCCGAGGCGACAAGGTAGGTCGCCCGCGCCGTGAGCGCGCTCGAGGTGTATACCGCGCCCGAGGTGAAGGAGACGTCCGTACGCGCGTCCCCCTCCACATAGCCGTATTGCACGACCTCGCCGTTTTCCTCCACAAAGGTATCGATGAGAGACGTCGCGGCAAAGCGGGCGTCATCGGCGGGAATGGCGAAGTTGAGCCCCTCCACGCTCTGCCCGTTGTAGGTGTCGTACCCCGAATTGATGATGCCGACGATGAGCCCCTCCGCATTGAAGAGCCCCCCGCCCGGGTTGCCGCCGTTGATGGAGGCGTCCGTCTGCATGAGGGTCATCGCACCGATCTCGTCCACGTCCACGTTGCGCTCGGTGGCCGAGACGATGCCGTGCGTCACCGTGCCGCCGAGAATGCCGAGCGGGTTGCCGATGGCGTACACCTCCGTGCCCACCTTCACCGTGGCGTCCGTCTCGATGAAAGACGCCGTCGTGAAGACGACCCCCGCGGGCGGGGTGACGGAAAGCACCGCGATGTCCCGCGTGAGGGAGCTGCCGACAAGGGTCGCGGGGTAGTTCGCCGTGCTCTCGCTCCCGTCCGCCGCGATCGTGAGGACGTCCACCGAAAAGCTCGTCCCGCCCGAGATCACGTGATGATTGGTCACGATAAAGTAGCGGTCGTCCCCCTCGTCGCCGTCCGTGTCCGCGCCCGCGATGATGACCCCGCTGCCCGCGCTCGCACTGCTTGCACTCACGCTCGTGACGTCCACCACGGCGGGGCGTACCCGCTCGAGCATTTCGACGAGAGGAAGCGTTTCTTTTGCGGACGGCGCGACGACGATCTCCGCCTCATAGCGCGCCTGCACGACGTTCCTCGGCGCACACGCCGAGAGTGCAAAAACGAATACCGCCGCGGCGCAAATTGCCGCAATTTTGACCCCTTTCTTCATTTTTTCCTACCCCATATACACATTTTGACGGATCTGCCCGATCCTGTCTTTGTATTATTATACCACCTTTTTGATGGATTTCAAACATATAAAGCGGCCGTATATAAAATTTCACAAAATTATCAATATGGTTTAACATGCCGTTTCGGTGCCCTGCGCTCTATCCATACGTCATGTGGCGCGGCCACATGAGAGCAAACCCCCTGCCTCCTTTCTCCGCGTCATTCCGAACGAAGTGAGGAATCTCGCCTTTTTTTTCACCCCTCACCCCACCCTCCCCCCTCAAGTATAAGGGGGGAGGCAAGAATACGAACGCCTGCCCCCTCCATAGGAGGGGGCAACTCCCCGCACTCCTCCCCTCGCCCCTCAAACGAGGGAGGAGGTAATCGTTCCCTCATTCCGAGCCCTCGAAGAGGGCGAGTGAATCTTTCAAGATACACTCGGGCTACGCCCTCGGTATGAGGAGCTGTAGCGCGTGCCCCTACCCCCTCTTTTTACGTCATTCCGAACGAAGTGAGAAATCTCGCTCTTTTCGGAACACCCCCTCAGTCACTTCGTGACAGCTCCCCCTCAAGGGGGCGCCAAGAATAGGGAAAGGCAACTCCCCACCCCTCGCACAGAGGCGCCTCGCCGTCGTAAACAAAAAAACCGCCGCAACGGCGGCGATCAGTAGCTCTTTCTTCCTATTAAATAGTCGATGTCCTCGTGGAAAAAGTCGGCGATCCTGATGAGGTTTCCGAGCGTAATTTCCCGCCTGCAACTCAAATAGCGGGAGAGCGTCGGCTGCGGAATGCCGATCCTCTTCGAGAGCTCGCTAATAGACATCGTCCCCATGAGCTCCTTCAAATTTTGCGCAAACGCCTCTTGATACCCATCCATGAAAATTATTTTATACCAAATGGAATAAAACGATTGACATTATACCAATCGGTATGATATAATTTTGAAAAACCGATATAATTGCCATTCCGTCCCGATGGCTGTTATAAAAAAACTTTCATGAAAGGAGAAAAAACCATGGCCAAGAAGATGAAGAAGGGCTTTACGCTCGCGGAACTGCTGATTGTCGTTGCGATCATCGCCGTTCTCACCGCCATTGCGGTGCCGCTGTTCGTAACTTCCCTCAACAAGGCACAGAATGCTGCCGACGATGCGAACGTGAGTTCGCTCCGTTCCGTCGCTGTCGTCTATATTCTGAACCTTGAGAAAGGCGACGAGGACTACGAGAAAGTGTTTACGTTTAAGGACGAAACCAATACGGAAGTCACGGGGATCAAGGCGAACCTTGTCGCAACCGCGAATGTCGACGCCAAAGGCAATTTCACGAATATTGCATTGAAAGTCGATAGTAGCGCAAAAGAAGGCGTTACGACCGTCGGTGGCACTAAAACCGTTACCGCTAAAATCACGGCTGTTGATTTGGAAACGGCTATGTTCAAGTCGGGTTCGTAATCAGACCTTTACCTTTCCCCATGCTGCAGGAATGGCGGCAGACGGGAACAAACAAGACAGCTATGCGGTGGAATTCAGGCAAGGGTGAAGCCGCATTGCCTATGCCGTATCCGACAGGGATGTAAAGATACGGCAGCCTCGGGGCGTCCGTTCGGAC
>CANREU010000159.1 GCA_947629725.1 uncultured Clostridia bacterium | reverse complement strand
CTGTCCCTTCACGAATTTGAGATCGGCAGAGCCGTTCGCTTGGGCGTGCGGCGCGAATTCCGCCGTCTCGAGCGGAGGGATGGGGCGGAGCCCCGTGAGGTGGTTGATGACCTCCGAAAGGCTGTGGGCGGCGATGACGGTCGCCCCGCCCATGTATTTTGCCTCGCTCGCGTTGTCCGCGGGGATCACGAATGTGGAGAACCCGTGTGCTTTGGCGGAGATGAGGATGGGGAGCACCCCGCTGATGGGGCGGAGATCCCCGTTGAGCGCGAGCTCTCCCAAAAAGACGATGCCCGAGGTGTTCGCCCCGATGAGCTGTTCGCTCGCCTTCAAAAGACTGATCGCAACGGCGAGGTCGAACGCGGCCCCCTCCTTGCGGATGTCGGCGGGCGCGAAGTTGACCGTGATGCGGTTGACGGGAAAGATCAGCCCGCTGTTTTTGAGGGCGGACCGCACCCGCTCCTTGCTCTCCTTCACCGCGGTGTCGGGGAGCCCCACCATCTCGTAGGACGGGAGCCCCTTGTTGACGTCCGTCTCCACTTCGACGGGGACGCCTTCCAGCCCGTTGAGAGAATAGCAGATGATTTTTGCGATCATTTCGGCCTCCTTTGTGCCGTCATGCCCCGAAGAATGCGGCGGGGAGAGGCACGGAGAACAGGAACGGAACGGAGAGCAGGAAGAGCGCAGCGAGGAGGATGACGAGAGAGATCCACACGCCGAGCGCCGCCTTCGCATAGCTGCCGCCCCGCTCCGAGCAGATGCCGAGGAGACGGTCCGCGCCGCCCGCGGCAAGGGCAAATCCGAAGAAATATCCGAGGAAGACGAACGCGAGCGCACCCTTCGCGAAGGCGCCCGTGACGAGGCAGAGGACGAGCCCCGCAAGGAGCACGAGGATCCTGCGGAGTTCGGAGCGCTCCTCCTTTCTTCCGAGCCCCGCCATCGCGATGCGGACGATACGGTATACCGCATAGCCCGCCCCCGCGAGAGCGAGAAGGGCGCCGAGGGCATTCATCACGACGCCCGAGACGGCGAAGAGGGTCCCCGCGCCGCGGAAGGTCTCATAGAAGTATTCCCAGCCCGTGAGCGCGACTCCCGCGTTGCCGCCCGTAAAGCCGGCGGCAAAGGTCTTCCAGCCCAAGCCGAACACGTCGATGACGGGAGCGGCGGGGTTGTCGTAGAGGCGGACGAGCGCGAAGGACGCGGGCAGCACCGCAATGACGGAGACGAGGAACGCCCCCAAGAAGAGGAACAGAAGGAAAGAAACGGGCGCGATGACGTCCTTGAAGCGGTATTCCGCGACGACGGAGGCAACTTTTTTGAGCGCCTCCTCCTTTTCTTCCGTCCCCTCCTCCGCCGACTCCGCTTCCGCGATGGCAAGGTCGAGATGATACCGCTTTGCCTTCGCCTGCCGTATCATACCGAGGACGAAGAGGGCGCACACTCCCGCCGCGGGCACGACGAACGCGCCGTTCACGAGAATGGCGCAGGCGGTGAACAGCCCGCCGAGCGCGAGGGGGATCGCAGACCGAAGCTTTGCTTTCTTCATGCCGTTCGCGTAGAACCCGTGGACGCACCACAGCGCCGCGACGAAGAAGAAGATCCCGATGGAGAGCGGGGTCGCGAGCCTCCCTATGCCGAACGCAGCGGAAGAGAGGGTGTAGAGAAGGGTGAAGGCGAGGCACGCTTTATCGCTCTTAAAGAGGCGCCGCACGAGAAGGGCGCCGAACACGAGGGTCCCGAAGGATGCGAGCATGGGAAGGAAGCGGAACCCGAAGGGGCTCGCACCGAAGATCGCCGTGCCGAGGGCGATGAGGTCGGTGCCGAGGGCGCCGTACACGCGGTCGCCGTTGTACTTGCCGATGTTCTGCTCGTCGTAAGAGCTCCCCATCAACATCTCGCGCACCGTCGTGTAGGTGTACGCCTCCTCCTTGCCGAAGCGGAAGAAGGAGGACTGCACCTCCGCGGGGAGGCGCTGGGCGTCGAGAAGGGCGGCTGCCGCTTTGAGGGCGTCCTCCTTCGTCTCGCCGTTGGCGGTGTCATACGGGAGGACGGTGTTCGCCTCGTCGATCGTCGCGGGGACCACGCGGTATTTGCCCGTGCCCGCGCCGTTCGCATCGAGCTCCTCGCCAACGAAGACGATCTCGTTGATGAGCACGCCGCAGTCCTCCGCGCGCAGGCGGTAGGCACGGTAGGTGCCGATCTTCCAGCCCTCCTCGGGCAGTTCAAAGGGTTCCGTCCAGTTGCCGATGGGATCGGAGACGGCGGAGACCGTCTTCCCGTCCTCCGCAGGGGGCGCGGGGACGCGGTTTTCGAGGTAGCCGTCTCTATAGGTCGAGAACGAGGAGGTCACCGACCCGCCCACGCCGAGACGGAGACGGGCGGGCACGCCCTCCTCCGCATAGATCGCGGCGACATTCACCAGCACGCGGACGACGGAGAGCTCCACCGTCTTCCCGTCCTCCGCGGGGTTGGAGAGGGAGAACACCACGCAGGGCTGCTTGTTGTCCGCCTCACCCTGCGGGTTGAGCGCATAGGCGGCGCCCGGCGACGAGAAAGAGCCGAGGGCCCCGAGCCCGACCGCAAGATACACCGCCGCAAGGATGAGGAAGGCGCGGAAGCAGCCCGAAAGTTTTTTCCACAGAGAAGATGTTTTTTTCATAAGCGTATTCCCTATTATATTGATGTCTTTCCTATTCTAACCGATTCGGGAGAAATTGTAAACGGTTTTGCGCCCTCTTTTCCGAATTTTTTTACGGCGCATGCGAGGGCCCTTTGCGCCGCTCCCGCCCTCCCTTTGCGCCGCAAGAGAAAGGACGCCCCACTCCCCCGAAGGGAAACAAAAAAAGAAAAACGGCGCGCCATCGACTTTTGGCACGCCGCATTTCTCTTTGTTTTACGGTTACTTCTTTTCCTTGATCTTCGCCGCCTTGCCCGTGAGACCGCGCAGGTAGTAGAGCTTCGCTCTCCGCACCTTGCCGGCGCGGACGACGGTGACATACGCGATCTTGGGGGAGTGCAGGGGGAAGCAGCGTTCCACGCCCACGCCGAACGAAAGACGGCGCACGGTGAAACTCTCGC
>CANREU010000158.1 GCA_947629725.1 uncultured Clostridia bacterium | reverse complement strand
AAATATCTCGCCGTCCTCGTCGGCACCCCCCGCCCCGAGAAGGGAAAGCTCACGGGCTGGCTCAAAAAGAACGAGATCAACAACACCGTCTACCTCTGCCCGCAGGGGACGGACGGCGCCAAGCTCGCCGTGCTCGACTATGAGACCGTCCAGAAGACGGAGAAGTATTCCCTCGCCGCGATCGAGCTCCACACGGGCAGGAGCCATCAGATCCGCGTGCAGATGGCGGGCGTCTCCCATCCCGTGTACGGGGACATGCGCTACGGCGGGGAAAAGGCGCAGAAGGGGAAGCTCGCCCTTTGGGCGTATTCCCTCGCCTTCACCCATCCCGTCACGAAGGAGAGGATGCGCTTTCTGTGCGCCCCGCCCGAGGAGGCGCCGTGGACGCTGTTCGACGTCGAAAAGGCCGTCCGTCCCGTGTGAATTGCGTGAAAATCACAAATTCTTTTGCCGAAAGGACGGATTGCGCTTGACGAACGCAAGATTTTCGTGTAAAATATAAAGGATAGTCGGGGCTCTCGGTATGCGCGCGCCCCCGTTATGGAGTAAGTTCATGAGCAAGATACGAGCAAAGTTCATCACGCTGATCTCTCTCGCCGCACTGTGCGTCCTCTTCTTGGGGCTCGCCATTTCGGCGGCGATCCCGTCTAAGCCCGCTTTCGCGGCAGAGATGACCTATTCGCCCACCTCCGTCTTTTCGGCGGGCACGGGCGGCAAGGTCGATGCCTCGGAGCTCCCCGAAGAGCCCGCCGAGACGGACAAGTCCAACATCCGCTTCACCTTGAACGACGGCGGCAAAGTCTATTTCCGCCGCGACCTTGCGCTCAAGTGGTTCGAGGCGGCGCCCGAGGCGGAAACGCCCTCCGCGATCCCCGAGGGTTCCCTCGCGGCAGACGGTGTGGCGAAGTACTTTTCGATGACCTTCTCCTTCTCCTCCCTCTCCTTCGAGAGCCTCAAAATTTCCTTTGAGAGCGGCGAGGAGAACGTCACCAAAGAGGGGAAGACGACCAACTCCCTCCTCTTCCGCGTGAAGGAGAACAACCTTGAGATCGCGGTCGTCAACGCCTCCGAGCAGGAACTCACCGCGGAAGAGCTCGAAGATCACTACACCGTTCTCGGCCCCCTCGAGGGGAAAGAGGCGTCCGAAGACATCGCGGTCTCCTTCTCGGGCGAAGGGGAGTTTGCGGGCGAATTCAAGCTCGCCGTAAAATACGGCGAAACGGCTGTCCCCCTTCCCCTTCCCGAAGGGCACGATCTCTTCACCAACATCGGCGGCAATTACATGGAATACCGCTCCTCGACGAGCACCACGCCCAACACGCCCATCACCTTTGAGGCCGATCTTCCCGAGCCCGAAGAGGACGGCACGGCGGATCCCCTCGTCCTCCTCATGAAGGAACTCAACGGGCAGAAGTTCGAGCTCTCGCAGGGGAGAGTGACGGACGACACCGATCCCGTGCTCGTGCTCAACGAAGGGGTGTATGCCTACACCCTCGGCGGCAGATTCAGCCTCACCTATGAGGCGATCGACGTGCTCGACGACACCGTGCAGGTCAACCGCTACTACTACATGGCAAAGCCCGCCGATGAGGGCGAAGGCTATAAAAAGCCCACCAACGACGACTATACTTCGCTCACCACCTCCACCTACTTCATGCCCACCGAGGACAAGAAGGACCTGGAGGAGGGGTACGTCTCCATCCGCTTCCGCCTCGACGACGGCAGAGGGGAGGAGAATTACACCTATTCCTATCTTACATGGTACAGGGCGAACGACGGCGTCGTGACGACCCTCAACCGCGAGGACGGCGAAAACGCCTTCGACTGCGTGCTCGTCCGCTCCCCCGAGGGCGCGAAGGGCCGCGGCCCGAAGTATGTCGGTATCACCGCCGATCCCGTCTCTCAAACGAACACGACGGACGGAACGCTCGACGCGGCGGTCGAGGCCTATGGGGAAGAGCTCAAAAGGCTCGAAGACAACGGGCTCTCCGCGGGCAACGGCGCCTATCTCTACCTGCCCTCCCTCCGCAACCTCATCTCGAGCGATTATGCGGACTACCGTAACCTCCGCTTCTACATCTCCTACTGCAACGAGTCGGATACTTCCACCTCCTCCGAAACGAGCCTGCGCTACAACGCCCTCCGCTTCGAGATCGAGAAGAAGGGGGAGTACAAATTCAAGATCTACGCACAGGACGCCTCGGGCAACCCCATGCGCCTGTACGACAAGGATAAGAAGCTCGTCGACGTGACCGCGAACAACGTTTGGGACATTGAGGAGATCCCCGAATTCCATGTGAACGTGGGCTACACGGGGGCGACCATCGAGAAGCAGAAGTCCCAGCAGACGGGCTATCTCGACAGCACCTATTCGGTCTCCGAGTTCGACATCGTCGCCCTCGACTACGAGGCGGACTACACCCTCTGGAGGTTCGACCGCACCCGTCTCGACGGGAAGAGCGCGCCCCTTTACGAGGACTTCTGGCAGAACGCATCGGAGTACGTCGAGACCTACCGCGATTGCCTCGTGGAGATCACCGCCTACGACGAGAGCGTCGAGAAGGACGACAACGCCTACCGTTGGGATCCCGATGCCTCCTCGCTCTCCTTCCGTCCGCAGGTCGCGGGCTTCTATGTGGTCGAGATCGACCTCGCGGACGCCCAGCTCCCCGGGGACATCAAGACGGAGTATCAGGTGATCCGCGTGGACAACCCCATCGACGAGATCAGAACGAAGACCAATTGGATCGCCGAGAACTGGCTCTCCGTGGTATTCTTCTCCATCTCCGCGGTGCTTGCGGTGGCGATCGTCGTGCTGTTCGTCGTGAAGCCTGCCGACAAGAAAGTTGCGGATGTCGACCTCGGCAAACTCAAGGGCAAGAAGAACAAGAAGTAAGAGAAGCGACCCTTTCCCCTCCCTCTCCGGGTGGGGATTTTTTTCGCCTCCGCCCCGTCCTCCGAAAGAGTTGCCCCTCCGACCGATCCTTGCCTCCCCCCTTATACTTGCGGGGGAGGGTGGGGTGGGGGGGTGGACTTCGTACTTCGGGATTCTTCGACACGCCGCGCCGACCGTATTTTGCGGTCGGCGCGG
>CANREU010000157.1 GCA_947629725.1 uncultured Clostridia bacterium | reverse complement strand
AGCAGATCGGAGCGTGCCCCTACGGGCTCTGCTGCGTCTGTACCGACCCCGCGGCCGCGGAGAAATTCGGGCTCGGGCTTCCCCGTGAGACCTTCCGCCTCTCCTCGCACGACTGTGCGGACGTCCTTCTTGTCGCGCCCGACCCCGGGGTCGATCTCTCCGCCTACCGGGAGGTGATCTACCTCGATATGCCGCCCTCCGTCGCCGTGCGCACGGGCAGGGCGCGGGTGCTCGTCAACCGCGACGGGGAGAAGTACGCCGCCCTCAAGGCCCTCTCGGCGACCCGCGAGGAGCTCCTCGAGGTGTTTGCCGCCCTTCGGCGGGCAGACGGGCGGGTGTACGGGCTCACCTATGCGGAGGCGGCGAAAAACTGCGGCGCCCTCGGCTTTCCGGAGGAGCTCTTCGTGTTCGCGCTTGCCGTCTTCGAGGAGCTCGGGCTCGTCTATACGGACGAGGGGTGCTTCCGCGTGCGGAAGGGCGTGAAGACCGATCTTATGTCGTCCCGCATCTATGCGGCGTTTGCGGGGAAGGAGGAGTAAGATGGAACCCATCCTCATGAAAATTTACGAATATTACGTCGGGGAAGACCGCGATAAGCTCCTCCACGCCTACGATTTTGCCAAGAACGCCCACCGCAACCAAAAGCGCGCCTCGGGGGAGCCCTACTTCATCCACCCCTGCGCGGTGGCGGAAATTTTGGTGGAGCTCGGGCTGGACGCCGCCTCCGTCGCGGGGGCGCTCCTCCACGACGTCATCGAGGACACCGAGGCGACGGAGGAGGACATCCGCCGCGAATTCGGCGAAGAGGTGCTCACCCTCGTTTCTGGGGTCACCAAGCTCGACAAGATCGTCTTCAAGTCGGCGGAAGAGGAGGAGGCGGAGAACTTCCGCAAGATCTTCCTCGCGATGGCGAAGGACATCCGCGTCATCATCATAAAGCTCGCCGACCGTCTCCACAACATGCGCTCCCTCAACTACCTCTCCAAAGAGCGGCAGCAGAAGATGGCGCGGGAGACCCTCGACATCTACGCGCCCATCGCGGGGCGGCTCGGTATCAGCCAGATAAAGTGCGAACTTGAGGACCTGTGCCTCAAATATCTCGACCCCGCCGCCTTTGAGTACCTCGTGGAGAACATCCACGAAAAACTCGAAGAACGCAACTCCTTCGTCGACTTCGTCGTCGAGGAGATCAACGCCATCCTCACCGAGAGCAACATCCGCGGGGAGGTGTTCGGGCGGCCCAAGCACTTCTACTCCATCTATAAAAAGATGAAGGATAAGCAGAAGACCCTCGATCAGATCTACGACCTCACGGCGGTGCGCGTCATCGTGGGCACGGTGGATGAGTGCTACGAAATTTTCGGCAAGATCCACAAGAAGTGGAAGCCCGTGCCGGGGCGCATCAAGGACTATATCGCGACCCCCAAGCCCAACATGTACCAGTCCCTCCACACGACGGTCGTCACCAACTTCGGGCAGCCCTTCGAGATCCAGATCCGCACGGAGGAGATGCACCGCACGGCGGAATTCGGTATCGCCGCGCACTGGAAATACAAGGAACAGCGGGACAACGAGACCTCGCTGGACCAGCGCATCTCTTGGATCCGCGAAGTCATCGAATTGCAGGGGGGGCTGCGCGATTCCCGCGAATTCATGGACACGGTGAAGGGGGAGATCTTCTCCACCGAGCTCCTCGTGTTCACGCCGCAGGGGAAGGTCATCTCCCTCCCCGCCGAGGCGACCCCCGTCGACTTCGCCTACGCCATCCACTCCGAGGTGGGCAACCACTGCACGGGCGCGAAGGTGAATGGCAAGATCGTCCCCTTAAACTCCAAACTCGAGCTCGGCGACGTGGTGGAGATCATCACCTCGCCGAATGCCAAAGGCCCCTCATGGGACTGGCTCAAATTCATCAAATCGACCTCCGCCCGCGCGAAGATCAAGACCTTCTACAAGAAGGAGATGAAGGAGGAGAACATCAAACTCGGGCGGAGCATGCTCGAGGAAGCGGCGAAACGCAAGGGGTATGCCCTCTCCTCCATCCTCACCGAGGAGAGCTTCAAAAAGGTCTCCGAAAAGCTCGCATTTGCGGGGCAGGACGAGATGTTTGCGGCGATCGGCTACGGCGCGGTCACCGTAAACCAAGTCATCTTCAAACTCATCGACTACTTCCGCAAGGAAGTGCCCCAGCCCGTCCCGCAGGCGGAGGCCTTCCCGAGCAGGAGCGCCTCGGGCACGGTGACGGTCAACGGCATGTCGGGGCTGCGCGTCTCCTTCGCGGGGTGCTGTTCGCCCGTCCCCGGGGACGAGATCGTCGGCTTCGTCACGCGCGGGAGGGGGCTCGTCATCCACAGGACCGACTGCCCCAACCTCAAAAACGCGGAGCCCGAACGCCTCCAGCCCGCCGAATGGGTGGTGGAGGGGAACGCCCGCTTTAAGGCGGCGCTCGTCGTCACGGCGGAGGAACAGGGCGCGGCGCTCGCCGCCATCTCCGCGGTGCTCTCCGAGATGAAGCTCGAACTCACCTCCATCAACGGGCGGTACGACAAGAACGACGCTGCCGTGGTGGACGTGACCGTGAACCTCACCAACAAGCAGGACATCGAGGTGCTCATCAAAAAGCTCGTCTCCCGCGAGAAGATCGTCGATGTGCGAAGAACAAGCAATTAAAATTTCGCACAAAGCCTTTTGCGCGGATCCTGCGGAAAGCCTTACGGCAGGGGCGCGGCCCCGCCCGCCCCAAAGCCTTACCCTTCCGACGGAAGGGGAAGGTGGCACGGCGCAGCCGTGACGAATGAGGATGGGGTGTGCCGCTCATCGGCGATCCCCACCACCGCCTACGGCGGAGCCTCCCCCTTGAAAAGGGGTAGGCCTTTCGCTGTTCGTCCGCCCCTTTGAGGTGTATAAATATGCAGGTCTACAAGCTCTATCCCCGCGGATTTGCGGCGAATACCTACTTTCTCACCGAGGACGGGAAGACGGCGGTCGTTGTCGATCCCGCGCAGCCCAGCGCCCTCGGCCACGCGAAAAAACTCGGCCTGCAAGTGGAATACGCCCTTCTCACCCACGGGCATTTCGACCATGTGGGCGGGTGCGCCGCCCTCCGC
>CANREU010000156.1 GCA_947629725.1 uncultured Clostridia bacterium | reverse complement strand
CCGCAAGGTCCGCATCGAGAACGCGGGCACGACGGATATGCTCCCCGGGCAGCTCGTCGACATGTTCACCTTCGAGGAACAGAACGAGAAGACGATCATGGCGGGCGGCGTTCCCGCCACGGCGAAGAGAGTCCTCCTCGGGATCACGAAGGCGTCCCTCGCAACGGACAGCTTCCTCTCGGCGGCGTCCTTCCAGGAGACCTCGAGAGTGCTCACGGAGGCCGCGATCTGCACCAAGCGCGACCCGCTCATCGGCCTCAAGGAGAACGTCATCATCGGCAAACTCATCCCCGCGGGCACCGGCATGAAGGACTACAAGAACGTCGGCGTGCAGAACTCGGGCAGCTACCGCGAAATGCCCGTCCCCACCACGGCGGAAAAATAACGGCTTTCCACAACACAAAGAGCAGCTTCGGCTGCTCTTTGTTTTTGATGGGGGAATCAAAGCCGCCCCCTTTGAAGGGGGCTGCTCCCCCGCTTTGCTCCCAAAGAAACCCCTCCCCCTATGTGAGGGGGAGGGGTAGGGGTGAGGGTTCGCCCCCTCCGTGGGAGGTTCAGCCCTTGCCCCCTCCGTGGGAGGGGGGTAGGGGGGTGGGGCGGCAGAAAAGAAAGATTCTCTCGCTTCGCTCGGAATGAGGGGAGACCTGCCCTCGCCCTCCTTTGGGGGGCGAGGGGTAGGGGTGCGGGGGGCGTTCGTTTTCCGTCTCCGCATATTCTAACCGTGCCCTCCCCCTACGTGAGGGGGAGGGGTAGGGGTGAGGGTTCGCCCCGCGATTGTCGCAACACCCAACGATCCCCACCACCGCCTACGGCGGAGCCTCCCCTTTGAAAAAGGGTAGGCCTTTCACCGCTCTCTCCGCAAGTTCTCGCCCCCGCTTTGCTCCCAAAGAAAGCCCTCCCCCTACGTGAGGGGGGAGGGGCAGGGGTGAGGGTTCGCCCCGCGCTTGTCGCAACACCCAACGATCCCCACCACCGCCTACGGCGGAGCCTCCCCTTTGAAAAAGGGTAGGCCTTTCACCACTCTCTCCGCAAGTTCTCGCCCCCGCTTTGCTCCCAAAGAAAGCCCTCCCCCTACGTGAGGGGGAGGGGCAGGGGTGAGGGTTCGCCCCGCGATTGTCGCAACACCCCCTCAGTCACGGCAAGACGTGACAGCTCCCCCTCAAGGGGGCGCCGAGAAGGGGGCGCGTCCGCCCTTCGTCCGAAAAAATTTTCAAAAATTTTTCGTTTTCCTCCAACAAAACGCCGCTGTGCGGTTGTTATATAAGTGTAAGAAAAAAATTCAGGGAGGAAATACTCATGAAAAAAAGATCTTGTTTGCTCATCCTTGCGCTCGCGGGCGTTTCCGCTCTTTCCATTGCGGGATTCGCGGGCTGCAACGGCGGATCGCACGGCGCCGACGAGGCGCGCACGGGTACCTATCGCGGCATCGGCAGCACCGAATCGGTGTACGGCGTCGCGGCGGTGACGACGGCGAAGCTCCTCAAATCGGAGAGCGCGGAGGTCGCGTCTCTCGCAGCTCCCGCGGATACGGGTACGGCGGATACGGGTACGGCGGGCGCGGACAAGGCGCAGGCGGAACTTGACGACTTCAACAAGTACTTCAACATGCTCGACACCTTCCTCGACAAGTCCGCGACGAAGACGGTCGTCACGAAGAACTCCTCATCGGACGAGGCGCTCGCGGGCTATGAGTTCAAACTCATCATCACGGGCAAGAACGCGGCGGGCGAGGATGTGCCGCACACCGTGTATTTCACCGAGACGGCGGGCGCTTCCAAGACGGACGCGCACACGGATCGGGACGGCGAGACGGAGACGACCGTAACCAAGACCTACACCCTCGACGGGGTGGTCGAGATGGGTACGGACGAGACGGGCGCGGCGATCTACTACTACATGAGCGGCGCCCGCACCGAGCTCGAGATCACCGAGACGGAGGGCAGGGAAACGGAGACGGAGTACATCAGCAGCCTCACGATGAAGGCGTCCGTCCAAAAGGACGATCCCTTGAACTATGTCTCCCTCACCCACACGCAGTCCTCCGAGACGGAGGCGGACGAGACGGAGACCGAGTCCCTCTACACCTACACGGTGTTTGAGAACGGCATCCCCGTCGAGAGCACCGCGGTCGGCTTCGAGGAAGAGACCGAGAAGGGCGAGACGGAGACGGAATACACCGTTGCCTTCCAAAGCGGTACTTCCCGCGGGATCTACACCATCGAGCGGGAGACGAAGGGGAACGCGGCGGAGATCGTCGTCGAATACCTCATGGACGGAACGGCGGGAAGTTTCACCGTCTCGAAGAATGCGGACGGCACCTACCGCTACCACTTCGCGGAGACTTCCGCAGACAGATTTTTGGACGATTTCTTCGACTGAGCCTTGACAGTTTTCCGCCAAAGTGATAAGATGGGGTAGGAAAAACCACGGAGGCGGAAGGTGACGCTCGACGAACATCTGAAAGAGCTTGCGGCAGGGAACGATTCGGAATTCGGATCGTTCTATGCCGCAACCAAAAGCGCGATGTATCACATCGCGCTCGGAATTCTGCGGGACCGCGCCCTCGCGGAGGACGCCATGCAGAACGCCTATCTGAAGATCGTCGGTAACGCGGATAAATACCGCGGCGGCAACGCGGCGGCGTGGGTGGGGCGGATCGCCCGTAACGAGGCGCTCAATCTCAAAAAGAAGTATGCCCGCGAGCACTCTGTCGACGAGAGGGAAAACCTTGCCCTCTTCGGCACGGCGCAGCCCGATGAATACGGGCTCCTCACCGACGTCGCGCGGCGCACCCTCCCCGAGGGGGAGCTCGAAGTGCTGCTCCTCACGGCGGACGGCTACAAGCGGCGGGAGATCGCGGCGCTCCTCGGCATCCCGCTCCCCACTGTAACATGGCGCTATCATCGCGCGCTCGCCAAAATGCGCGCGGCACTGGAAGGAGGTATCGAATGAAGGACCGCGAGATCATCGAGGGATTGCGGCGGGAGGCGGAAACGCACACGCCCGACGTCACCGTCGACCTGCACGCCGCACGCACGCACGAAGGCGGGGGGGAGGTCGCCGTGCTTTCGCGCAAAAAGCCCCTCCTCATCCCCCTCTGCGCCGCCC
>CANREU010000155.1 GCA_947629725.1 uncultured Clostridia bacterium | reverse complement strand
ATCGAGGGCTCCCCCGCGATCCGCACCGTCCCGCCGCCGATCGAGAGATAGGTGACGCGCGCGGAGACCGACCCGTCTTCCTTGAGCGCGACAAGCTCCATCGTGTTGGGATGGGGCAGGTCGTGCACGCCGCAGTCGAATTCGATCTCGATCTCCTTGCCCGCCTCCGCGAACACGTCGTAGATCGCGCGGTCGGTGAGGTGCCCCTTGCCCGTGAGGGCAAGAGACCCGTAGAGCACGGCGCGGTAGCGCGGCGCGGACGGATGTTTGGAGAGGAAGTCGCGCGCGGCGCGCTCGGGCCCCATCGTATGCGAGCTCGAAGGTCCCCTCCCGATCTTGTAAAGTTCCCTTAAAGACTGCATGTTCTTTCCTCTTTTTCCGATATTTTCGCGCCGTATGCGCATACTGCGGGCGTGATCTTCTTCTACGTTCTGCTATCCGTCTATATCCTCGCCGTCAACTTCTATGCCTTTTGGCTCGTGAAGTCCCAGCGGGAGGAATTTGAAGCGGAGGACGGCCGCGCTCCGCGCGGGGACAGCAAGCTCGTCCTCGCGGCGCTCTTCGGCGGGGCGACGGCGATCTACTGCGCCATGTTCGCCTACCGCTACCGTCTCTCCAACCTTCTTCTCATGGTCGCGATGCCCGTCCTCGCCGTCTTCAACTGCTATTCCTTCTTCCTCGGCTACCGCGGGATCGCTCTCTTTTTATAACTCAAAAGCCCGAATGGGCCTCCAGCCACTTCACGACGCCGTCTTCCTCGCAATAGCCGACGATCCCCGTCGCCTTCGCTTTCAGCCAGTCGTCCGCGTTCATCACGGCGTATTTTTCGTCGCAGACGTCGAACATATCCGAGTCGTTGGAGGTGTCGCCGAAGCAGACGGCGCGCTCGCAGCCGAGGCGCTCCTTCAGGAAACGCACGGCGTCGGACTTGTTCGCGGCGCGCGGGGAGATCTCCATCCAAAAGTCGTTCTGGTAGGTCTCCTGATGGAAGATGCAGATGAAGCGCGGGTCGTATTTGAGGACGTTCCAAGCCGCCTCCAATTTTTCGCGCGGGCCGATACACTTGAAATAGAAGACGTACCCCGCGAGGAGCTCTTCCTCCGTTCCGACGGGCACGAGCCGCGCGTCCCCCACCCTGTGGGAGAGATAGCGGCGCATCCCCTCCGTCTCCTTCCCCGCCTGCCACGCGACGCGCTCCCTGTCCTTCGTGCACGCGCCGTAGGAAAAGGGCACGACGCCGTGCGAGGCGAGCACCGAATACACCTCCCTCTTTTCCTCCTCGCGGAAGAGTTCGCAGCGGAGGGTCTCCCCCGTCCCGTAGTCGTAGACGAGCCCCCCGTTGTAGAGGATGGCGGGCGCGCGGAAGGCGACCCCCTCCGTAGCGGCGCGGGCACTTTGGGCGGAGCGTGCCGTCGCAAAAGTTAAAATGAGCCCGCGGGAGAGCAGCCCGTTGAGCCGCTCGCGGCTGTATTCGGAGACCCGCTCGAAGCGCGTGAGCAAAGTTCCGTCGAGATCGGTCACATAGAGCGTTTTCATATTCTTATCCTGCCCCTTTCGATTTGCTGTTCCGTTCCATGCCGTGGAGGACCCCTCCGAAGCTATTATAGCATATTCTCCGCGAATTTCCACCCGTTCGCGCAAAATCTTTTTTCTGTTTTTGTCCGCGCGGGACGAAAGACGGCGCCCCGCTCTTCCAATGGCTTTACTGCTTTACGGGACTGCCGTCCCCGCCGCGGTCCTCCGAAAGGCGGAGATACACCGCATACCTCTCGCCGCATATGCGGTTGTACGGTCGGAAGCGGAGCTCTCTGTCCGCGCCGCGGAGGAAGAACTCCTCGCCGTCCCTTACAAGATAGGCGGAGGGATCGGCGAACACATCTTCTAACTTCTTAAAACACACCTTCTCCGAGCCGTATCTGCGGGCGGGGACGCGCACGTTGACCCCCGTCTTCTTCTCCCGCATATCCGCCTTCCCGAGACGGGCGGCGAGGAGAGTCACGCCGTAGAAAAAGGCAAATGCGTCCATACCGTCCGGAAGTCCCATAAGGGAGACCGATATGGGGATTCTGATCGCGATCTCGTCCCCCTCCCGCGCGAGGACGCGCAGGTGATCCTTTATGGGAAGGCTGAAAAAGTGCTTACCGTTTTTGAAGAGCTCGGGCGGCGAGTCCGCCCAGTCGGGGACGCGGAAGGCGAGGGGCAGAGGTTCTTTCGCGCGGAGGACCTTCACGGTCGCGACGTCCGAAAACGGGAAGTTGCAGGAAAGTTCGAGCTCCTTTTCCCCGAATACGATCCTTGCGGAGTGGTATCTCTCTATGAAGAGGGCGTTCCCGTCCGTGTAGAGCATGCCGTCCGCGAGTTTGGAAAAGCTCTCCATGCCCGTGCCCGTACAACACCAAAAAGTATCATATGGGGTCGAAAAAACTTTGAAATAACCCGACGCCATCGGCTGGAAATAGGTCGTCATGCCCGTCTTACCGTTCTGCGAGGCGAGCACGGCGTTGGTGAATGCGCGGTCGTAGTAGTCCGAATAGCACTTTTTGCCCGTGGCGGCAAAGAGCCCGCGGGCAAGTTTCAGCATATTATAGACGTTGCAGCTCTCGCAGTTGCAATTTGTGCGCTTTTTGTCGAGGACAAGGTCGGCGCCGAAGTGCTCGTTCTCAGAATGGCCGCCCGTAGCGTAGGTGTGCCGCTCGGTCACTATGCGGAAAAATGCCTCCGCGACCTTCAAATATCGAACCCCATCTACCCTTTTTCCGCCGACCGTCTTTCCGTCGAGGGTGAGATAGCGGTTGAGCGCGCCGAGCGCTTTCGGGATCGCCGTGTTGGCGTGGAGCCCCTTTAACACGTCCTTCTTTTCGGTGAGGATCCTGTCGAAGAGTTCCTCTTCGTCGAAGAGGTGCCCCGTCTCTGCAAACCGCTCCTCCCCCGTGAGCGCATAGAGATCATAGAGGCAGTCGTTCATGCCGCCGTATTCGACGGAGAGCACCCTTTTCCTCGTCTTTTCGTCCCACTTCCCCGCGCGGTCACAGACCCAGCCGCCGAGAAGGATAGCGACATTCTTCGCTTCCCGGCTTCCCGCAAGGCGGGCGCAGGCGATGAGGCCCGCGAGAATTTTGTGCATGGTGTACCACGGCACCCACGCC
>CANREU010000154.1 GCA_947629725.1 uncultured Clostridia bacterium | reverse complement strand
TCCTCGCCGCCGATGTAGGGGATGACGTTGTCGAGGATCTCGGGCATCGTGCGGAAGGTTTTGCCCGCCCCCGAGACCGCCTGATAGGTGCATACGGCGACTTTGTCGATCCCGAAGGAGAGGAGGGGGTGGAGGAGGGGGACATACGATTGCAGCGAGCAGTTGCTCTTCACCGCGATAAAGCCGCGCTCCGTTCCGAGCCTCTTTTTCTGCGCTTCGATGACGGCGAGGTGCTCGGGGTTGACCTCGGGGATCACCATCGGCACGTCGGGAGTGAAGCGGTGCGCGGAGTTGTTGGAGACGACGGGGAGCTCTCTCTTTGCATAGGTCTCCTCGAGGAGTTTCGTCTCCTCCTTCGGGAGGTTGACGGCGCAGAAGACGAAGTCCGCGCGCTCCGCGAGGGCGTCCGCATCCGCCGCGTCGAGCATCTCAAGATCTGCGGCGCGGGAGGGGATGGGGGTCTCCATCGCCCATCTTCCGCCGACCGCCTCGGCGTAGCTCTTTCCCGCGGAGCGCCCGCTCGCCGCCACCGCCGAGAGGGTGAACCACGGGTGATCTTCGAGCAGGGTGAGAAATCTTTGCCCTACCATGCCTGTCGCGCCGACGACGCCTACCTTCCATTTGCGAGACATCTCTTGTCCTCCGAGGGGGAATTTTTCATGAAAAAAGAGCGGCTCCCGCCGCCCGATTTGCTCCCGTAAGCCGAAAAGCGCATCGCCGCGCGGCGACAGAAATAAGGGTGTTGACCTTTATTCCCAACGGGCGGGAAGAGGAGACCGTCCGTTTCGGCGGAGATACCCTTTCCCTGCGGCGTGCCTGCGGAGAGCCTCATCTCTCCTCCGCCGCGGTACTTATGTTCGTCCGCTCCTCTTTTTAGCAAAAACATTTTAACACAGCCTTTCCGAAAAATCAAGGAAAAAACGCCCGTTTTGCTTGAAATCTTTCGCGATTTGTAGTACAATATGCGCATGGGGCTTGTCTGCCCCCTCAAAGATCTCACACGGAGCGTAAAAATATGGCAGGAAAAGAGCGGAAAGGGCTTGTCGCCCGCTGGCTGGAGGGCAAGGAACGCAGCGAGGACTACGCGCGCAGCACCCTCCCCACAAACCGCTGGTCGCTGTTCTGGGATATTATCAAGGGGCGGTTCGGGAGGCTCGTCCTCATCAACCTCCTGGTTCTCGTCACCTTTGCTCCCCTCATCGCCATTTTGGCGTGGAGAGGGCTCTCCGTCCTCGCGCAGGGGGCGACGGGTCCCTTCGGGGGCGGGCTCGCGCTCGGCGCCATCGCCATTCCCGACCTCATCGGCGTCGCCGAAGGGATGGTCCTCAATGCCGACCTCTTCTTCTACGCCCTCCTCATCCCCGGCGCCGTCATCGCGGCGATCGGGCTTTCGGGCGGCATGTACATCATCCGCAACCTCATCTGGACGGAGGGGGTGTTCGTCGCGAACGACTTCGCGCGCGGCATCAAGCGCAACTATCTCAACGTGCTCGAGGCCGTCCTTCTCTTCACCGTGGTGCTCTTCCTCGCCCGCTCGATGGGCAACCTTGCCGACTGGCTCGTCGCGATCGGCGCCCCGGGGGCGGGGTGGATGGTCGCTTCCGAGGTCATCGGCTACATCTTCGTCGCCTTCTTCCTGCTCGTCTCGCTGTGGATGATCTCCCTCGGCGTGAACTACAAGCAGGGCCCGTGGGCGCTCTTCCGCAACGCCGTCGTGATGACGGTGGGTACCTTCCCGCAGACGGTGTTCTTCGCCTTTGTCGCCCTCTGGCCCTTCCTCCTCGTGATCTTCGCGGGGGTGACTAACCTCTTCGGGGTCATCGGGGTCGCCTGCCTTCTCCTCATCGCCTTCTCCTACGCCATGCTCGTGTGGATGGACTACTCGCAGTGGGCGTTCGATAAATTCATCAACCCAAACATGGGGGTCGCGACGGGGCGGGGGCTCTACAACAAGGACGCAAAGCGCATGGGTACGGCGTCCCGAGAACTCTCCGAGGAGGAGAGCGCGGCGATGCGCGAATACAAGCGGCAGATCGTCGCGATGGGGAGGAGCAAGCTCGTCTGCCGCCCCATAAAGCCCATCGACGACGACATCGAGATCTACCAGCTCCCCGAGTCCTTCTCCCGCGAGGACCTCAAGAAGCTCAAAGAGAGCAAGCAGGCGGTCGAAGAGGACGCGAAGGCATACGAAGAGGAGCACAAAAACGACGAGCAGTATGTGGAATACAACCGCCAGTTCGACGAGCGGGAGCGCGCCATCCGCGAGGCGGACGAGGGGGGCAGGGCGAAGAAGAAAAAGCCGCAGCGCCCCAAGATGCTCAACAAGCGCAAGTGAAAAGGATGGCGGAAGCATACGATCATCTCGCCGAATGGTTCGAGATCTTAAACGACGACTGCGACTATCCTTCATGGTCGCAGTATTTTATTCGGGGGCTCAAGGCGCTCGGCGCGGGGGAGTGCGGGCTCGAAGTCGGCTGCGGCAGCGGGTACTTCTCCCGTGCGCTCGCGAGGGAGGGCTACCGCATGACGGGGTCCGATCTCTCGGAGGCGATGCTCGCGCGTGCGGCGCGGTATGCGGCGGAAGAGGGGGTGCGCGTCGAGTGGGTGCGTGCGGACGCGCGCAAGCTCTCCGTCCCCAAAAAATACGATTTTCTCCTCTCTGCAAACGATTGCTACAACTACCTCTCGGGGGAGGAGCTCCCCGCGGCCTTCCGCAGGGCGGCGGGCGCCCTCAAAAAGGGCGGGATCTTTTGGTTCGATTTGAGTTCCGCGCACAAATTGCGCGACAAAGTTGCGAATAATATGTTTGCCGACGACCGCGACGACGTCTCCTGTTACTACTTCAACCGCCTTGAAAGAGACCGCGTGACGACGGACGTCACCCTCTATGTGCGCGGGGCGGACGGGAGATTCGACAGGTACGACGAGCGGCACGTCCTCTACATCCATGAGGAGGAAGCGGCCGTCCTTGCGCTCGAAGGGGCGGGGTTTTCGGTGCTCCGCGCGGAGGGCGCGCTCGGCGAAGAGAAAGAGGGGAGCGACAGGCTCAATCTCATATGCAGAAAAGTCGGTGCTTAAAAACGCTCATATGCGGCGGGGAAGTTTCCCTCGCCGTGCTCGATACGACGGCGATCGTGAACGAGGCGATCGCCCGCCACATGCTGAGCGCAGTCGCGGCGGCGGCGCTCGGGAGAACGCTCACCGCGGCCGTGTATCTCTGCAG
>CANREU010000153.1 GCA_947629725.1 uncultured Clostridia bacterium | reverse complement strand
CAGAACGGCTCCTCCATCATGCCGGGGAAGATCAACCCCGTCATCCCCGAGGTCGTCAACCAGGTCGCGTTCCTCGTCATCGGGCACGACGTCACGGTGACGATGGCGGCGGAGGCGGGGCAGCTCGAACTCAACGCCTTCGAGCCCGTCATCTTCTACCAGCTCTTCGAGTCCCTCCGCGCCCTCACGGGGGCGGTGCGCACCCTCACCGACAACTGCATCGTGGGCATCACCGCGAACCGCGAGCGCTGCGCAGAGTGGGTCAACAGGAGCGTCGGCATCGTCACCGCCCTCAATCCCTACATCGGCTACCTCAAGGCGGCGGAGATCGCAAAGGAATCCCTCAAGACGGGCGAGCCCATAAAAGCCATCGTCCTCCGCGAGGGCCTCATGGACGAGGAAAAACTCGACGAGGTGCTCGATCCGCTCGTCCTCACCGAGCCGCTCGGCGGAGGCAGGCTCCCGCGCCTTTGACCCTAAAAAAACCGACCCCATTCCGCAAAAATGCAGAATGGGGTCGATTTTTTATCGGAAGCGTTACGATTCTTTCGGGATATATCCCTCGAAGATGATGTTGTCCGCATAGGTGCGGGCGATCTTCTCGTCTTCGGGGGAGCGGACCGTCCACGCGAGTTTGTGCTTTTTGAATTTGCGCGCCCGTTTGGACTTTTCGTAGTCGGAAAAGCAGAAACTCAAAAAGTCGGGTTTCACGAAAAAATTCAGGCGGAGCCGCTCGAGGAGGTGCGCCTCGATCCTCCGCTTGAGGGGGTCCCCCTTTTCGGAGAGCTTGGCGGCGGAGAGCACGCCGCAACAGATCTCGGGGTGCAGCTTTTTATAGGCGCGCACGTAGAGGGGGTTGAAGGACTGCACCGCGTACTTTCCGCCGTACCCTTCGAGCGCCGCGGAGAGGGCCGCCGCGATCCGTTTCCCCTTTACGCCCGCCATGTTTTTGATCTCGATGAGGAGGGGAACTTTTCCGCCGACCTCCCGGAGGAACTCTTCAAAGGTGGGGATGCGCTCCTCCGTGCCGCCGAGGCAGAGGCTTTTGAGTTCTTCCGCCGTGCAGTCGGCGACGTTCCGCCCGTCCCCCGTCATGCGGAGGAGGGAATCGTCGTGGAAGACGATGAGCGCTCCGTCTTTGGAGAAGTGCACGTCCGTCTCGATGGGGTAGCCCGCCTCGGCCGCCGCGCGAAAGGCGGGGAGGGAGTTCTCGGGCATGGTGCCGTCATGCAGCCCGCGGTGGGCAACGGGGCGGGAGAGGAAGGGGGTCATATCGGTTTTCATGTTCTCATTATACCATTTCCGTGCGCCGAATGCAAGCGCCTATTTTCTTTTTATGAGGAGGACGGGGAGAAGAAGGCACAGGAGGACGGGAAAGACCGTGGCGAAGAGGATCCCGTAGCGGAGGGCGTCTCCGCATGCGCTCGCCGCAAGACCCACGAGCATGGGCCCCGTTCCTCCGCCGAGGTCGCCCGCGAGGGCGAGGTAGGCAAAGGTCTCCCCGCCCGCCTGCGGGAGGCGGCGCGCCGCGAGGGAATAGACCGCGGGCCACAGCGCGCCCACCGCAAAGCCGCACACCCCGCACCCCGCGAGGGAGAGGACGGCATTGGGCGAGAGCGCGGCGAGGAGATACCCCGCAGCGAGGAAGAGGGAGGAGACGATGAGGTAGGGCACGGGCGGAACTTTGCCGTCCGTCTTTGCGTGGATGACCCGCGAGATCCCCATGAGCACGGCGAAGAGGCAGGGGCCCGCGATGTCTCCCGCCGCCTTGCCGATCCCGAGCCCGCCCTCCGCGAACGCCGAGGCCCACTGGCTCACCGAGAGCTCCGCCGCGCCCGCCGCAAACATGAGGGCGAGAAAGAGCCAAAAGACGGGATTTTTGAGGAGGACGCGGTCCTTCTTCTCCTCCCGCTTGAGGGAGCCGATCGGCACGAAGAAGAAATAGAGGGCGTTAAAGAGGGGCAAAAATGCCCAGACGCAGGCGAGCATCCGCCAGTTCTCGACGCCGAAGAGGGCGAAAAAGCCCGTGGAGAGGAGGATGACCGCCGCCGTCCCCCAGCAGTAGGAGGAGTGCAGAAGGCTCATCGCCGCCGATTTTTTGCGGGTGGGGCACGCCTCCACGATGGGGGAGATGAGGACCTCGGTGAGCCCGCCCCCGACGGCGCAGAGGGAGACGGCGACCGCGAGCCCCGCAAAGGGAGGGATGAAGTCGGGCAGAAGGGCGAGCCCGAGGAGCCCGAGCACGATGAGAAAGTGCGCGGCGACGACGGGCCCGCGGTAGCCGAGCCGCGCGAGGAGTTTTGCGGAGAGGAAATCGGTCGCAAGCTGCACGCCGAAATTCACAAAGACGAGCACGGAAATGAGTTCCAGCGAGAGCCCGTATTCCCGCTGAAAAGTGAGAAAGAGGAGGGGAGTGAGGTTGTTGACGATCGCCTGCGAGACGTAGCCCAAGTGGCTCGCCGCGACGGTGTGACCGAAGCCCAAGCGTTTCATGACCGCTAATATTTTATCAAATGCACACAAACTTTGCAATAGCGGTTGCAAAAATTCCGAGATTTTTATATAATAGACGCCGAGGGAGCAACTATGGCAAGACCGAACCGCAATTTGAGAAACTTCTGTATCATCGCCCACATCGACCACGGCAAGAGCACGATGGCAGACCGTATCATCGAGCTCACGGGGCAGGTCGCCCGCCGCGACATGGAGGAGCAGCTCCTCGACAGCATGGACATCGAGCGGGAGAGGGGGATCACCATCAAGCTCGCCCCCGTCCGCATGTACTACACCGCCTTAAACGGCGAGGAGTACGAGTTCAATCTCATCGATACCCCCGGGCATGTGGACTTCACCTACGAGGTCTCCCGCTCCCTTGCGGCGTGCGAGGGGGCGATCCTCGTCGTCGACGCCACGCAGGGAGTGGAGGCGCAGACCCTCGCCAACGTCTACCTCGCCCTCGAAAACAATTTGGAGATCGTGCCCGTCATCAACAAGATCGACTTGCAGTCCGCCCGTATCGACGAAACGAAGAAGGAGATCGAGGAGGTCATCGGGCTCGACTGCTCGGAGGCGCCCTGCGTCTCCGCCAAAGAGGGCACGAACATGCGGGACGTTCTGGAGGCGATCGTGAAGTTCGTGCCGCCCCCCGAGGGGGACGACGAGGCCCCCTTAAAGGCCCTCATTTTCGACAGTTATTACGACAACTACAAGGGGGTCATCCTCTTCGTCCGTTTGAAGGACGG
>CANREU010000152.1 GCA_947629725.1 uncultured Clostridia bacterium | reverse complement strand
AAGGCGTCCACCCCGCCGAACGCCTTGAAGAGGGCGCACTTGCCCTCCATGACGGGCATGCCCGCCTCGGGGCCGATGTCTCCCAGCCCCAAGACGGCGGTGCCGTCCGTGATGACGGGCACGGTGTTCCAGCGGCGGGTGAGTTCAAAGCTCTTTTCGGGGTCCTTTTGGATGGCGAGGCAGGGCTCGGCGACGCCGGGCGTGTAGGCGAGGGAGAGCTTCTCGCGGGTGGATACGTCCACGCGGGGCACGACCTCGATCTTGCCCTTCCACTCTCCGTGCAGTTTGAGCGATTCTTCTCTGTAATTCATAACATGGGGTCTCCTTTTTTACGTCTTTACAGGTCGGACGGGCGGTATTTCAGCGCGTACACCGCGACGACTTCCCACTTGTTGATCGGCCTTCCGCGGGTGCTCGTGACGTCGATCCCCACGTCCTCCGTGGAGATCTCCTTCGCGCCGTCCGCAAGGAAGACGGCGAGCTGGTAGGGCATCGTCACATAGTCGGCGAAGATGACCTTGTCCCCCTTCGCGTCCACGATGCGCACCCCCTTGCAGTTGCGGTTCAGGGGGTCGATCTGCGCGGCGATGACCCGCTTGAAGCGGCTCGCCGAAGTTGCGAGGACGATCTCGCCGTCCCCGTCGATCTGGGAGGCAAAGATCACCCTGTCCCCCTCCTTCACGTTCATTCCCTTCACGCCGAGAGAGACCCGCCCCTGTGCGGGGATGTCGTCCGACTTGGCGTTGAGACACATGCCGCCCTCGGTGACGAAGAACACCGTCGTCTCCTCCGCGGCCTCGGCCTTCTGGACGGTGACGACCTTGTCCCCCTCCGCGAGGCGGATCGCCTGATAGGCGGGCTTTGCGACGTTGTATTCGGCGCGCGCCGTCTTTTTGAGCATCCCCTTTTCGGTGATGAAGAGGAGTTCCCCCTCTTCATCGTTCGCGCGGAAGACGGCGACGGGCTTCTCCCCCTTCTTCGCGTCCTCAAAGAGGGCGGAAAGGGCGTAGCCGCTCTCGGAGAATTTGCGGGCGCAGTCCTCCGCGATGAGACGGTAGCAGTTGCCGAGGTCGGAGAAGATGAGGGCGGGCTCGTCCGAGAGGAGCTCGACGTTCCCCTGCATGATCGTCCCCGCGGTAGTCCTGTCCGTGACCTCCTTGCCCGAATTGTCGAAATTCTTCTTGGAGACGCACTTGAGTTTGCCGTCCCCCGCGATCATGAGGATGGACGGCGTGCCCGGGGCGCGGATGTCGGTGCGCTCGGCGTCCGCCTCCGCTTCGTCGTAGACGAGGGTCGATTTCCGCGGCGTGCGGTATTTTTTGCGGATCTCGAGGAGCTCCTCCTTCACGACCTGCAGCTGGAGCTTGGGGCTCGCCGCGATGGCAGAGAGCTTCTCGATGAGGGCCCGGAGTTGCTTTAATTCCTCCTCGAGCTTGAATACTTCGAGTTTGGTGAGACGGGCAAGGCGGAGATCGAGGATCGCCTGCGCCTGCCGCTCCGAGAGGTCGAACCGCTTTTTGAGTTTTTCGCGGGCGTCTGCCGTGCTGTCGGCATTTTTGATGATCTTGATGACCTCGTCGATGTTGCGCACCGCGACGATGAGCCCCTCCAAGATGTGGCAGCGCTCCTTCGCCTGCGCAAGGTCGAACTTGGTGCGGCGGAGGACCACCTCCCGCTGATAGTCCACATAGTGGGAGACGATGTCCATGAGCCCCATGAGGCGGGGCTTGCCCCCCGCGATCGCCACCATGTTCATGCCGAAGGTGATCTCGAGGTCGGTGTAGCGGTAGAGCGCCTTCAGAAGGGCGGGAATATCGGCGTCGCTCCTCGCCTCGATCACGGCGCGCATGCCGCTGCGGTCGCTCTCATCGGTGACTTTGAGGATGGGCTCGAATTCCTTCTTCTCGTTCTTGAGTTCGGCGATCTTGCGGAGCAGGTTGGACTTGTTCACCTGATAGGGAAGTTCGGTGATGACGATGTTCTTCTTCTTGTCACTGTCCCCCTCCTCGACGCGCACTTTGGCGCGGAGGGTGATCCGCCCCTTGCCCGTTTTATACGCCTCGTTGAGTTCCCCCGCGATGATGTAGCCCCCCGTGGGGAAGTCGGGCGCGGGGATGTATTTCATCATGTCCGCGAGCTTGATGCGGGGATTTTCGATGTAGGCGACGACCCCGTCGATCGCCTCGCCGAGGTTGTGGGGCGGGATGTTGGTCGCGAGCCCCACCGCGATGCCCGAGGCGCCGTTCACGAGCAGATTGGGGAAGCGCCCGGGGAGGACGGCCGGCTCCTTTAAGCTGTCGTCGAAGTTGAGGTTGAAGGGGACGGTGTTCTTGTCGAGATCGCGCAGAAGCTCCAGCGCGATGGGCTCGAGGCGCGCCTCGGTGTAGCGCATGGCGGCCGCGGGGTCGCCGTCGACCGAGCCGAAGTTGCCGTGCCCGTTCACGAGGGTACGCCCCATGTTGAAGTCCTGCGCCATGCGGACCATCGCGTCGTACACCGAACTGTCGCCGTGCGGGTGGTATTTGCCCATGCAATCGCCGACGATACGCGCCGACTTCTTGTGCGGCTTATCGGGGGTGAGCCCCATCTCGTACATGGTGTAGAGAATGCGCCGCTGCACGGGTTTCAGCCCGTCTTCCACGCGGGGCAGGGCCCTGTCGAGGATGACGAACTCCGCATACGGGAGCATGGAATTGGGGAGCACCTCCTCCAAAGGGGTGACATAGAGGGTGCCCTGCGGCTCAATGGGTTCATTCCGCTGTTTCATCGCCCGCCTCCTTTCTGCCCTTCACGCGGTCGGCAAAGGTGTCCGTCTTGTTGAAATTCGCGTTGCGCGCGAGGAATTCCTTTCTCCCCTCCACCGCGTCCCCCATGAGGGTGGTGATCATCTTCTCCGCGGCGACGGCGTCCTCTATCGTCACCTGCGTGAGGTTGCGCTTGGCGGGGTCCATCGTCGTCGTCCAGAGCTGTTCGGCGCTCATCTCGCCCAGCCCCTTATAGCGCTGGATGAGGTACCCGCGCCCCACTTTATCGATCTTCTCCTGCAGCTCGTTGTCGTCGTAGGCATATTCCTCGACGGAGGAGTTCTGCTTATACACCTTGTAGAGCGGGGGCATCCCGATGTACACGTGCCCCGCGTTGACGAGGGGCCGCATGTGGCGGAAGAAGAAGGTGAGGAGGATGCAGCGGATATGGAAACCGTCTTGGTCGGCATCCGAGAGGATGATGACCTTGTGATAGTTGAGTTTATCGAGGTTGAATTCCGCGCCGATCC
>CANREU010000151.1 GCA_947629725.1 uncultured Clostridia bacterium | reverse complement strand
TACGAAGAGGAGCGCGCGGCGCACCCCGCGACCTCGCGGTAGACGAGACGGTCGATGACGACCCCGGCGTTGGCGCCGTTGCCGTTGAGTGTCTTGATGACGAGAAGATTCCCGACCGCACGGAATTCGAGCACGCACGTCTTGAAGAGAGCGCGCATCTTGTCGGAGATCCCGCCCTCGTTCTCGGTGATGGAGGCATAGCGGAATCGCTTTTTGTTCCCCTTCACCTTGAAGAGGTGCAGCTCTTTGATGTCCCGCGAGACGGTCGCCTGCGTCACCGAATAGTTGCACGCCGCGAGCTCCTCGCAGAGCTCCTCCTGCGTCTCGATCTCCTTCTGTTCGATGATCTCGAGGATCTTACCGTGCCTTGCATTTCTCAACATAATTTTTTACCCCTCTCAATTGATTTTTTCCGTAAGGCGGCGGAAGAAGCCGCCCTTTGTTTCCGTTAAAAATGCGGCGTACCTCTCCGCCTTGCGCACCGTGATCTTCTCCCCCGCCTCCGCCGTTCCGAGCGGGATGCCGTCGCCGTATAAAACGAGGGACGCCCCCTCGCGGACGAGGAAGGAAAGAGTGCTCCTTTCGGGATAGACGACGGGGCGGCTGCGCATGGAGAGCGCGCAGACGGGAGTGAGCAGAAAGGCCTCGCAGTCGGGCGTGAGGATGTTCCCGCCCGCGGAGAGCGAATAGCCCGTGGAGCCCGTCGGCGTCGTCACAATGAGCCCGTCCGCACGGAATTCCCCCGCGGGAGCCCCGTCGATCTCGGCGGAGACGGTGACGACGCGGTTGTCGAGCGCGGGCGTTATGGGACGGAGAATGGCGAGCTCGTTGAGGCAGAACGCGCGCATCTTGCCCGCCTCCACCTCGAGCATGGAGCGGCGGACCCGCCCGCAGTCTTCCTTCAAGACGAGGCCGACCGCCTTCTCCTCCTCCCCCCGCTCGTATTCGGTGAGAAAGCCGAGCCTGCCGTAGTTGACTCCGACGAGCGGGATCTTCAATTCGGAGGTGCGGCGTGCGGCGCGGAGAACGGTGCCGTCCCCGCCAAGCACGATGAGACGTTCGACGTCCCCGATCTCCTTTGCGGACGCAAAAAGAACCGCCTCGTGCCCCCGTTCGGTCACAAGAGCCACGAGACGCTCGGCGACGCTCCGATCCGCCTGTTTGGCGTTATAAAAGATCCCGATTTTCATCGGTTTCCATTATATACGCATTTTTGTATAAAAGCAAGCGATTTTTATGAAAAAATCAGAGGGTATCTTCAAAATTTTTTCGGGCGTCCGCGAGGAAGCCGGCGCGGGGAACGGGGACCCCTCCCTTTTCGAGCGCGACGACGTATTCGACGTTCTTCTTGGGGCGGAGAGGCGCGTTCACGATGCCGCGGGGCGCAAGGGAAAGAGCCGTGCAGAAGTCGTAAAAAGAGGCGAGAAGCTCCCCGTGCAGGCGGCGGGGCAGGATGCCGCTCTTGCCGAGCCCCTTCCCCCCGCACTCGAACTGCGGCTTAAAGAGGACAAAGGCGGCTCCCCCTTCGGGAAGGAGCCCGAAAACGGCGGGGAGAACGAGCCGAAGGGAGATGAAACTGAGGTCGGAGACCACGGCGGAGAGTGGCTCGGGGAAGTCGTCCGCGGTGAGATAGCGCGCGTTGACGCCGTCCATCACGGTGACGCGCCCGTCCCCCGCGAGGCGCGGGTCGAGCAGCCCCCGCCCGACGTCCACGCAAAAGACCCTCCGCGCGCCGCGGCGCAAAAGGCAGTCGCAAAATCCCCCCGTGCTCGCGCCGAGATCCGCGACGGCGAGCCCCTCGACGGAGGCGCCGAACACGGAGAGCCCGCGCTCCAGCTTGTAGCCGCCCTCGGAGACGAAGCGCTCCTCCCCAAGAAAAACAAAGGCGTCCCCCTCCTCCACTTCGTCCTTCGGAGAAAGAACGGTGCCCTTTCTCAAAACGAGCCCGCTCTCGAGCGCATGGCGCGCCTTCGTGCGGGACCCGAACTTATCCGCAAAAAACTTATCCGCGCGCATGGAAACTGCGGACGCAGGCGAGCACGTCCTCCTCCTTGAGCCCGAATTCCTCCGCGAGCTCCTGCGGCGTGCCGTGCGGGATGAACTCGTCGCGGTAGCCGAAGGAGACGACCTCCTTCCCGCTGCCGCGGAAGAAGCGGGCAACCGCGTCGCCCAAGCCGCCGATCAGGACATTGTCCTCGAGGGTGACGACCCTTTTCTGCGGGAGCGAGGACAGAAGTTCCTCATCGAGGGGCTTTACGAACCGCGCGTTCACGAGCGCGGTTTCGATCCCCTCGGTGCTTGCGCGCCGCCGTACCCGCTCGGCGATCGCGAGCGGACGCTCCCCGCATGCGAGAATAACTATGTCTGACGTAGTACTATGTAAAACTTCAAATTTCCCGATTTCGACCTCATTGACGGGCCCGTCGTGCCCCGCACGGGGGTATCGGATGGCGAGCGGCGCCCGATAGTTTGCACTCATGCGCACCATCGCGCGGAACTCCCCCACGTCCTTCGGGACGGCGATCGTGAGATTCGGGATAAAGGAGAGATAGGAGAGGTCGAAGACGCCCTGATGGGTCTCCCCGTCCGCCCCCGTCACGCCCGCGCGGTCGATGCAGAAAGTGACGGGCAGGTTTTGCCCGCACACGTCGTGCACGATCTCGTCGAAGGCGCGCTGCAAAAAGGTCGAGTAGATGGCGTAGTAGGGCTTCATCCCCTCCGCCGCGAGCGCCGCACAGAGCACAGAGGCGTGCTCCTCGCAGATCCCGACGTCGAAGGAGCGCTCGGGAAAGCGCCCGAAGAAGGAGCGCAGGCCGAGGCTGTCCGTCATTGCGGCGGTCACGGCGACGATCCGTTTATCCTTTTCCGCGAGGAAGGTGAGTTCCTCGCCGAGCGCGGCGGAATACTCCGTGCCTCCCCCGCTCCCCGAGGGCGAAACGCCGTGCGTCTCCACGGGCGCGTTCTCGCAGAAGGGATAGCCCTGCCCCTTCTTTGTGACGGCGTGCAGCAGTACGCTGCCTGTTGTGAGCCGTTTTTTCGCCTCTTCAAGGGCGGGAAGGAGCTCATTTAAGTCGTTTCCGTTCACGGGGCCGAGGTAGGAGAGCCCGTATCGCTCGAAGAGGCGCACGTCGTCCGCCGTCCCCTCCCCGCTCTTGAGACGGGCGAGCGCCTCGTGGGTCCCTCCCTCGGTCGGCGAGATGGACATGCCGTTGTCGTTTAGGACGACGAGCACCCGCGTCTTGAGGATGGGGAGGCTGTTGAGCGCCTCATACACGAGCCCGTTGTTGAAGGAGCCGTCGCCGATGAGGGCGATCGTCTCGAAGGTCTCCCCTTTCAGGTCCCG
>CANREU010000150.1 GCA_947629725.1 uncultured Clostridia bacterium | reverse complement strand
AGCTATAAATACTGCGCGGAGCAAAACCACGCTTTTGCGGCAGCGCACCCAATTTGCGCGACCCTTCGCGCTTATTGCTCGAGCAAGCGAATGAGAGGACCAAATAGGTTTCCCATAGGAGAACCTTTCCTCGCGGAAAAGATCCGCGCAGCGGAGATTTTCCGCGAAATAAAAACGCCCCCTCCGCAGAGGGGGAGGGGGAAGCGTTCAGTTAATGGTCTTCGGGTCGAAGTTGATGGTATAGTTCCCGCCGCCGCGGTCCTCGGGGAAGATGGCAATGGCGGGCACCACGGGGGGCACGAGGGGGGTGATGAGCGCGGCCGCGGTGAGGCTCGTGATCGCCGCGCGGAGGTAGGGGAACACCGTCTCCGTCGCGTTCATGCCGAACACCCGCTTGTCCTCGTCGGTGTTCATGTTTTCCACCTCGAAGGCGCCGACCATACGGACGTGCAGGTTGAAGGGGGAGGGGTTCTCCTCCGTCCCCTCGATGTTGCACTCGAGGGCGACGAGGTTGATCTTGGGGTTATTTTGCGCTTGGCGGAACATTCTTCCGAAGCGGAAGGGGATCTTCACCTGTGTATTGGGGGCGGCTTTCATGGGGGTGAGTTTGAAATCGAGTTCTTCCGCGTTGATCTGCAGCAGTTTATATTGGATCATAGGGTACCTCTTTTCCGTTTTTTCCTATTTTACCACGAAACGGAAAGTATGTCAATGCCGAAATTCCGCCGCTGCGAAAAAAAGAAAAAATTTTTTTGCGCGGGCCCCTCCAAACAGTTGCTTTTTTCTCTTTTCGCTGTATAATATCAAGCCGAAATCGGAACGAGGGATCGGGATTTTTATGAAAGACCTCACCAAAGGGAATCCCTACAAACTCATTTTTCTCTTTGCGCTGCCCGTGTTTTTGGGCTGCATCTTCCAGCAGCTCTATAACATGACGGATACCGTTATCGTAGGGCACACCGTAGGCGCGGATGCGCTCACGGGCGTGGGGTCTACGGGCGCCATCACCTTCCTCGTTTTGGGGTTCGTGAACGGCGTGACGACGGGCTTCGGCGTGAAGATCGCCCAATGCTACGGCGCGAAGGACTACGACGGTATGCGCCACGCCATCGGAATGAGCTTCCTGCTCGGCGGGATCATGACGGTGGTACTCACCGCCGTCGTCGTGCCCTGCACCGCCCCCCTTCTCCGCCTCATGAACACGCCCGCGGCGTATTTCGACTACGCCGAGAGCTATCTCATCGTCATCTTCTCGGGCATCGCCTCGTCCATGCTCTACAACCTCGGGGCGAATATCCTCCGCGCGGTGGGGGACAGCAAGACGCCCCTCTTCTTCCTCATCGCCGCCGCCTGCCTCAACGTGGGGCTCGACTTCGCCTTCATTCTCGGCTGTAAACTCTACTACCACGGGGCGGCGCTCGCCACCGTGTTGAGCCAGCTCCTCTCGGGCGGGGCGTGCTTTGTATACATGTTTGTCCGCTACCGCGAGTTGCGCGTTTCCCGCGCAGACTTCAAGTGGGACTTCCGCCTCGCGGGCGGGCTGCTTGCCATCGGTATGCCCATGGCGCTCCAATTCTCCATCACGGCGATCGGGTCCATCTTCCAGCAGACCGCACTCAACGGACTCAACGATGCCTACCCCGGCGCGGTGACGGCGTATGTCGCGGCGAGCAAGATCGACGCCTTTGCGACGCAGACCTTTGTTGCGATCGGCGCGGCGCTGGCGACCTATGTGGGGCAGAACACGGGCGCGGGCGAATACGGACGGGTGCGCAGCGGCATCCTCGCGGGGATGCTGTACTCCGTCGCCTCGGCGGTGATCGGGTTCGGGTTCTGCTACGGGCTGTGCCACCCCCTCATGCGGCTCTTCCTGAAGTCGGAGTCGAGCGAGACGGTGACGCTCTACTACGCCGAGATCCTCGGCTACGGGCGAAAGTTCCTGCTCATCCAGAGCGCGTGCTACCTGCTCCTCGGCGTCATCTATGTGTTCCGCAATACGCTGCAGGGCATGGGGAAGAGCGGCGTCGCCATGTTTGCGGGCGTCACCGAACTTGCGGGACGCGCCCTCACGGCGTTCGTCCTCGTGCGCGTTTTGGGATATACGGGCTTTTGCTTCTCCAACGCCATCGCATGGCTGTTTGCGGACATCTTCCTCATCACGGCGTTCCTGCTCGTGAACCGCCGCCGCAAGAAGGCGGAGGCGCCCAGGGTCCCCGCGCCCGCCTCGCCCGCCGCATAGAAGAAAACGCCTTCACGGGGGGCGTTTTTTTGTTGTCCCCGCCGATACGCGGCAAATTCCCTTCGCTTTTTTGTTTTTTCTCCCGCCAAAGGCTTGAATTTTTCCGCGGAATATAGTAAAATGGAAAACGCTGAAACCGCAATAATATCAGGAGGAATCATTAGATGGCAAAGAAGTATTGTTACCTTTTCACCGAAGGCAACGCGAACATGAGAGAGCTGCTCGGCGGAAAGGGCGCGAACCTCGCGGAAATGACCAACATCGGCCTTCCCGTGCCGCAGGGCTTCACGATCTCCACGGAGGCGTGCACCCAGTATTATGAGGACGGCCGCCAGATCAACCCCGGGATCCAGGCCGAGATCATGGAGTACATCGACAAGATGGAAAAGATCACGGGCAAGAAGTTCGGCGATAAGGAGAACCCGCTCCTCGTCTCCGTCCGTTCGGGCGCCCGCGCCTCCATGCCGGGCATGATGGACACCATCCTCAACCTCGGCTTAAACGAGGAAGTCGTCGATGTCATCGCGAAGAAGTCGGGCAACCCCCGCTGGGCGTGGGACTGCTACCGCAGATTTATCCAGATGTTCTCCGACGTCGTGATGGAAGTCGGCAAGAAATACTTTGAAAAGCTCATCGACGAGATGAAGGAAAAGAAGGGCATGAAGCAGGACGTCGAGCTCAATGCGGACGATCTGAAGGCCCTCGCAAACCAGTTCAAGGCGGAATACAAGAAGCAGCTCGGGAAGGACTTCCCGTCCGACCCCAAAGAGCAGCTCTTCGAGGCGATCAAGGCGGTCTTCCGTTCGTGGGACAACCCCCGCGCCAACGTCTACCGCATGGATCACGACATTCCCTATTCGTGGGGCACGGCGGTCAACGTTCAGATGATGGCGTTCGGCAACATGGGCGACAACTGCGGCACGGGCGTTGCGTTCACCCGCAACCCCGCCACGGGCGAGAAGGGGCTCATGGGTGAGTTCCTCACCAACGCACAGGGCGAAGACGTCGTCGCGGGCGTCCGCACCCCCATGCCCATCGCGCAGATGGCGAAGGTGTTCCCGAAGGTGTACGAGCAGTTCCAGGAAGTTTGCAAGATCCTCGAAGATCACTATCACGACATGCAGGACATGGAGTTCACCGTCGAGAACGAGAAACTCTACATGCTCCAGACCCGTAACGGCAAGCGCACGGC
>CANREU010000149.1 GCA_947629725.1 uncultured Clostridia bacterium | reverse complement strand
AAAACGGAGATCGCCCGCCGTCTCGCCAAGCTCGTCAAGGCCCCCTTCATCAAGGTGGAGGCGACCAAATACACCGAGGTGGGGTACGTCGGCAAGGACGTCGAGGGCATGGTGCGCGATCTCGTGGAGTGCGCCTACCGTCTCGTAAAGGACGAGAAGGAGGCGGAAGTCTCCGTGAAGGCGAAGGACGTCGCCGAAAAAAAGATGGTGAAGATCCTCGCCGAGCTCAAGAAGAACGACCGCGGCGAGACCCCGCGCGAACTCTTCGAGGCGAACCTTCTCGATTCCCTCAAAAAGGGAGTGTATGACAAGCTCGTCATCGAGGCGGACGTTCCCGACGAGCCCAAGAGCATGGAGCTTATTCCGGGCGGCGCCGCCATCAACCTCGGCTCCATCTTCGGCGAGATGCTCCCCCAGAAGCGCAAGAAGCGCAAACTCACCGTGAAAGAGGCGATGCAGCTCTACATCGCCGAGGAGGCGGAGAAGCTCATCGACGACGACGCCGTAAAGGAAGAGGCCCTCCGCCGCGCCGAGAACGACGGCATCATCTTCATCGACGAGATCGACAAGATCGCGGGCAAGGAAAATACCGCGGGGGCGGACGTCTCCCGCGAGGGGGTCCAGCGCGACATCCTTCCCATCGTGGAGGGGAGCACGGTCATGACAAAGTACGGCGCGGTGAAGACGGACTACATGCTCTTCATCGCGGCGGGCGCCTTCCATGTCGCACGGGTGGAGGACCTCATTCCCGAACTGCAGGGCAGGTTCCCCGTCTCCGTCGAACTCAAATCCCTCACCAAAGAGGACTTTGTCAACATTCTCACCAACACGGAGCACTCCCTCACCCAGCAATACGCGGTGCTCCTCGCGGTGGACAACATCGACTTGAAGTTTACGCCCGACGCGATCGAGGCGATCGCGGAGATCTCCGAGGAGATCAACCTCACGAGCGAAGACATCGGCGCGCGCAGGCTGCACACGGTGATGGAGTATCTCCTGGAGGACGTCTCCTACAACGCGGGCGGCGGCGACTACCCGCTCGTCACCGTGCAGATCGACCGCAAATACGTCGAAGAGCACCTTGCGAAGATCACGAAGGACAGTGATCTGAAAAAATACGTGCTGTAAGGTTTCGCACAAAATCTTTTGCGCCTTCTCATGCCCTCCCCCTGTGTAAGGGGGAGGGGTAGGGGAGGGGGTGCTCGTTCTCACGCAAGCAAAGAGGGTGAGATCCCCGTCCCTCATTCCGAACGGAGCCGCAGGCGGAGTGAGTGGATCTTTCCCTTAAAGATACGCTCCGCCGCTACGCGGCGTCGGTATGAGGAAGGGGTGCGCGGCCGCCCTTTGCCTTCTCCTCGAGGAGAAGGTGTCCCCGCAGGGGACGGATGAGGTGTTATAAATTGTGTACACCTCATCTCATGGGGCGCACTAAGCCGTCATCGCCCGCAAATACGAAGCCCCTTTCGGGGAGAAGGAGAAAACCATGATCAACATTCCGAAGGGCACGAAGGACGTGCTTCCCGCGCAGTCGCACATCTGGCAATACGTCGAGGACGTGGCGCGGGTCACGGCGGAGGGGTACGGATTCCGCGAGATCAGGACGCCCGTGTTCGAGCACACCGAGCTCTTTCAGCGCGGCGTGGGGGACGCGACGGACGTCGTAACAAAGGAGATGTACACCTTCCTCGACAAGGGAGGCAGGAGCGTTACGCTCCGTCCCGAGGGGACGGCGGGGGTTGCGCGGGCCTTTCTCGAGAACGGGTTGCAGGGGGGCGCGATGCCCTTCAAGGCGTACTACCTCTGTTCGGCATACCGTTACGAGCGCCCGCAGGCGGGGCGGCTCCGCGAGTTCCACCAATTCGGCGCCGAGCTCTACGGTTCTCCCTCTCCCGCGGCGGACGCGGAGGCTATCTCCCTGGCGGACGCCTTCCTCAAAAACCTCGGGCTGAAACACGTTGAACTCCGTCTCAACTCCATCGGCTGTCCCGATTGCCGCGCCCGCTACTATGAGGCGCTCAAGGAATATTTCCGACCCCATCTTGCGGAAATGTGCGAAGATTGCAAGTCCCGCTTCGAGAAAAATCCCATGCGCATGCTCGACTGCAAGGTGGAGACCTGCAAGAAGATCACGGCGGGCGCGCCCCGCGCGCTCGACTATCTCTGCGACGATTGCCGCACCCACTTCGGGGAAGTGAAGTCCCTTCTCGACGAGGCAGGGGTCTCATACACCGTCGACCCCTCCATCGTGCGCGGGCTCGACTACTACACCCGCACGGTGTTTGAATTTGTCTCCGGCGCGGCGGGCGCGCAGGGGACGGTGCTCGGCGGCGGCAGGTACGACGGGCTCCTCTCCCAGCTCGGCGCAAAGCCCACCCCCGCGGTGGGGTTCGGCGCGGGCGTGGAGCGTCTCCTCATGGTGATGGAGGCGGAGGGTGCGCCCCTTCCCGAAGAGCCGAAGATCGACTGCTATCTTGCGGGCATGGACGGCCCCTCCCGCAGGAAGGCGTTCGTCCTCGCGGAGGAGCTCCGCCGCGCGGGGCTCTCGTGCGAGACCGACCTTTTGGACCGTTCCCTGAAGGCGCAGATGAAGTACGCCGACAAGATCGGCGCGAGGTTCGTCGCCGTCATCGGCGAGAGCGAGCTCGAAGAGGGGGTCGTACAACTCAAAGATATGGCGAAGTCGACGTCCGAACGCGTAAAGTTCGGGGCGCTTGCGCATGCTTGTATAAAGGAGGATGAAAATGATCAAGGAACTTTCGGGGCATGAGCTCGACGAGCTCGTTGCAAGCGGGAAGACGGTGGTGTGCGACTTTTGGGCGGCGTGGTGCATGCCCTGCCGCATGCTCGGGCAGGTGATGGACAAGCTCTCCGCCGAGTTTGAAGGCAAGGCGGAGTTCGTGAAGGTGAACATCGACGAGAACGGCGATCTTGCCGCCTCCCTCGGCATCTTCTCTATCCCCGACGTGTACGTCTTTGCGGACGGGGAGATCAAGGCGCACAACCTCGGCTATCTTCCCGAGGAGGAGATGCGCGCCTTTTTGAGCGAAAATCTCTGAAAAAACACCGCCCGTTCGGGCGGTTTTTGCGACATGGGGGCGGTTTTTCCGATGAAAGAGAACTACGATAAGAGAATGCAGGAGATCGCGCGGGCGCACGCGGGGGAGAGCCTTCTCCTCCACAGCTGCTGCGCGCCCTGCTCGAGCTACTGTCTCGAACAGCTCGCCCCCTTTTTCCGCGTGACGGTGTTCTATTTCAACCCCAATCTCGACACGGAGGAGGAGTATGAAAAGCGCAAGGCGGAGCAGATCCGCTTCCTTTCGGAGACCTCCCTCGCCTCCTTTCTCGACTGCGACTACTCCCCCGAGGTCTACCTTTCTGTGGTGAAGGGGCTCGAGGCGGAAAGGGAGGGGGGCGCGCGGTGCGCCGTGTGCTTCCGTCTCCGTTTGGAGG
>CANREU010000148.1 GCA_947629725.1 uncultured Clostridia bacterium | reverse complement strand
GACGTGCTCGGCACGGACAGCGACGCCGTTTATGGGGGCGTGGAGGCGGGTGTCGAAAAGGAGCTTTTAACGGAGGCACTCAAGAAGCTCCCCGACAGGGAGCGTAAGATCATGTACATGCGGTTCGGGCTCGGTGGGAGGGAGGAGATGACCCAAAAGGACGTCGCCGATGCGCTCGGCATCTCCCAGAGCTACATCTCCCGCCTCGAGAAGAAGATCATCGAGCGCCTCAAAAAGGAGATCTCCAAACTTGTATGAAAAAACGCGGCCTGCGCCGCGTTTTCCGTTTTTTTACTTTTTACGGCCGAGTTCCTGCAGGGCGAGCCCGAGGAAGTATTCGGCGGTGGAGTTCTTGCGGATGATCTCCTTCGCCTCCTCATAGGTGGACCAGTGCGCCTCCGCGATCTCCTCGCCGAGACGGAGCTCTCCCTCCTCTGCGGTGACGAGAAAGCCGAGCATGAGGATGTCCTTCGCCTCGTGATAGCGCGAGCCGAGGTACTTCCACTTCACGGCGCCGAGCGCGGTCTCCTCCTTGAGTTCGCGGGGGATCGCCTTCTCCGCGCTCTCGCCCTTCTTGATGTAGCCGGCGAACAGCTTGTAGTCCTCGTCGCCGACGTGCTTTGCGAGCATGATGCGGTTCTCCGCGCGGTTCACGACCACCATGGAGACGGCGACGGGGAAGAAGGGGAATTTGAATTTTTCACACCTGGGGCAATAGGGCACCAGCCCCTCGTTTTCGAGGAAGCGAAGCGCCAATTTTTCCCCGCAGTCTCTGCAATACATACCTTTTCCTCCCATACCCATTTTTATTATTTTACAGGATGACCCAAAAAAAGTCAATAGGTTTTCCGAAAAAACTGTGTAAAAGACGCCTTTTCTGCAAACGAATTCCAAAAAATTGCAAAGTACGCACCCCCTTCGGGCGGCCCCGGAGCGGGGTGCCTCTTCCTCGCGCGGGCGAGCGCGTGCGCGCATTCCGCATTCTTTTTCGCGGAAATCACCCCTTGTTCGCTTGACAAGCGGAGCCTACGCATAGTATAATATCATGTAATTTTGTTTCGGCGCGCATTTTTGCACTGCGCCGGAGCGCGGGGAGATTTTGAATGCTTACATCCATTTGCGGGATCAACTGGGGCGACGAAGGGAAGGGGAGAATGGTGGACCTTCTCTCCGCCGATTACGACATCGTCTGCCGCTATCAGGGCGGCAACAACGCGGGGCACACCGTCATCAACGAGAGGGGGAAGTTCGTCCTCAATCTCCTTCCCTCCGGGATCCTGCGTGAGAACGTCGTAAACGTCCTCGGGCTCGGCATGGTCGTAGACATCAAACACCTCTCCGAGGAGATGGAGCGGCTGCGCGGGCAGGGGATCCGCATCACCCCCGAAAATCTGAAAATTTCAGACAGGGCGGAGATCACCATGCCCTATCACGTCCTCCTCGACTGTCTCGAAGAGGATCGGCTCGCGGGCAAGAAGTTCGGTTCCACCCGCCGCGGGATCGCGCCCGCCTATGCCGACCGCTACATGAAGAAGTCCTTCCGCATGGGGGAGCTCCTCCATCCCGAGATCCTGAAGGACAAGATTGCCGACATCGTCGCTTGGAAAAACCTCACCGTCGCGGGAGGGTACGGGCACGCGCCCATCACCGCAGAGGAAGTGGAGGACTATTTCAAGAAGTACGGCGAGCCGCTGAAAGACTACATCTGCGACGTCGGGCTCTATCTCAACGAGGCGCACGCCGCGGGGAAGAAGATCCTGTTCGAGGCCCAGCTCGGCGCCCTGCGCGATGTCGATCTGGGTATCTTGCC
This sequence comes from uncultured Clostridia bacterium, assembly GCA_947629725.1. Taxonomy (GTDB): domain Bacteria; phylum Bacillota; class Clostridia; order Christensenellales; family Borkfalkiaceae; genus Gallimonas. The sequence goes on along the minus strand of CANREU010000148.1, from coordinate 1,745 downwards.
CTACACTTCGAGCTCCTCGACGATCGCGGCCTATGCGCCCATCGGGGCGGGGGTGCCCAACCTCAAGCTCGATAAGTCGGTCGGCATCATGAAGGCGTACTCCACCTGCGTGGGGGAGGGCCCCTTCACCGCCGAATACTTCGGCGAAAAGGCGGAAAAACTCCGCGAAGCGGGCGGGGAATACGGCGCGGCGACGGGGAGACCGAGAAGAGTCGGCCCCTTCGACGCGGTCGCCTCCCGCTACGGGATCCGCTGCCAGGGGGCGGACGAGATCGCCCTCACCAAGCTCGACATCCTCTCGGGCTACGAGGAGATCGAGATCTGCACGGCATACGAGCTCGAGGGAAAGATCGTCCGCGAATTTCCCTATCCCGACCTTTTGGACCGCTGCAAGCCCGTGTTTGAGACCGTGAAGGGCTGGCATTGCGATATATCGCACTGCCGCAAGCCCTCCGATCTTCCCGCGGAGGCGCTCGCCTACATCCGTCTCCTCGAAAAACTGTGCGATTGCAGGATCGTGTACGTCTCGGTCGGCGCGGAGCGCGACGAATACGTGAAGATGGTATGAAGCGTTCCTTTTGGAAGATGCACGGCGCGGGCAACGACTACATCTACTTCGATTGCCTCGAAACGCCGCTCGAAGACCCGTCTTCGGTCTCCGTAAAACTTTCCGATCGCCACCGTTCGGTGGGGGGAGACGGGATCGTCCTCATCCTCCCGGGCGATAGGGCGGACGCGCGCATGCGCATGTTCAACGCGGACGGCAGCGAGGGGAAGATGTGCGGCAACGCCATCCGCTGCGTGGGGAAGTTCCTCCGCGACGTGAAGGGCATCCGGAAAGACAGCTATACGATAGAGACGGGAGCGGGGATCAAGACCCTCGTCCTCACCGAGACGGACGCTTCCGGGGAGGCGCTTTCTTTCCGCGTGGACATGGGCGCGCCCGAGTTTGCGCCCGAAAAGATCCCCGCCCTCTTTGCGGGAGAGCGCGTCGTGGCGCACCCGCTCACCGTGGGGGAGGAGACATACAGGGTCACCTGCCTTTCGATGGGCAATCCCCACTGCGTGGTGTTCTGCGAGGACCCCGATCGTATCCCGCTCGAAACGCTCGGGCCGCGGTTTGAAAACCATCCCGCCTTCCCCGGGCGGGTGAACACCGAATTTGTCTCCGTAACGGGGAAAAACGAACTCAAAATGCGGGTGTGGGAGCGCGGGAGCGGGGAGACCCTCGCGTGCGGCACGGGCGCGTGCGCCGCGGCGGTCGCGGCCGTTCTGAACGGCTGTTGCGGGGAGAACGAGGACATCCTCGTCCGCCTCCGCGGAGGGGACTTGACTGTGCGCTACACGGGGACGGCCGTTTTCATGACGGGCCCCGCCGCCTTTGCCTTCACGGGCGAAGCCGAGCTTTGATACCAACGAGAGGTGAGAGAGATATGACCAAGTATGTTTTCGTGACGGGCGGCGTCGTTTCGGGGCTCGGGAAGGGCATCACCGCAGCCTCCCTCGGGCGGCTCCTCAAGATGCGCGGCTACAAAGTCGCCTCCCAAAAGCTCGATCCCTACATCAACATCGACCCCGGCACGATGAGCCCCTACCAGCACGGCGAGGTGTTCGTGACGGACGACGGCGCGGAGACCGACCTCGACCTCGGGCACTACGAGCGGTTCATCGACGAAAACCTCAACAAATTCTCCAATCTCACGACGGGAAAGGTATACTGGAACGTCCTCAACAAGGAGCGCGCG
>CANREU010000147.1 GCA_947629725.1 uncultured Clostridia bacterium | reverse complement strand
AAGGAAGGAACAGTTTATAACACCTCATCCGTCCCCTGCGGGGACACCTTCAGCGCAAGGCATGCCTTCGGCATCCTCAAGGAGAAGGCAAGATCAAGAGTGAAGGGGCGCCGTCCGCCGTAACCCCAAATGGGAGCGGGTTTTGCGAAAAGTCTTGCAATTCGCGCGCGCGGGGAGTATAATGGAAGAAAACGTCGGAGGAAAACCACAGTGGAAAACAAAAAATATTATGCGGGCGTCGATCTCGGCGGCACCTTCGTCAAGTGCGGGATCGTGGACGAAGAGGGCCATATCCTCCTCTCCGCGAAGATCCCCACGCATGCGGAGCGGCACTACTCCGCCGTCGTAAGCGACATGGCTGCGCTCGTGCAGGACCTCGAAAAAAAGGCGGGCGTGAAAGTGTGCGCGGCGGGGGTGGGCTCCCCCGGCACGATCGACGGGGCGAGCGGCGTCATCGTCTACAACAACAATCTCGGCTGGAAGGGGGTCCCCCTCGGCGGAGAACTCAAAAAGGCGCTCGGCGTGCCCGTCTACGTCGTGAACGACGCCAATGCGGCGGCGCTCGGCGAGAGTGCGTTCGGCGCGGGCAGCGCCTACAAGAGCGTGGTGCTCGTCACCCTCGGCACGGGGGTCGGCGGGGGGATCGTGCTCGACGGCAAGCTCTTCGAGGGCAACCGCTCGGCGGGGGCGGAGATCGGGCACTCGGTGATCCGCATGAACGGCGAGAAGTGCACCTGCGGAAGGAGGGGCTGTTTTGAGGCGTATGCCTCGGCGACGGCGCTCATCCGCGAGACCCGCCGCGCGATGGAGAAAGATAAAGAGAGCGCGCTGTGGAAGTTCTCGTCCCCCGCGGACGTGACGGGCAAGACGGCGTTCGACGGCATGCGCATGGGGGACAAGACGGCGGAGCTCGTCGTGAAGCGCTACATCCGCGCCCTCGCGGAGGGAGTGGCGAATTTATGCAACATCTTCCGCCCCGAAGCGGTGCTCCTCGGGGGAGGGGTGTGCGCGGAGGGGGACGCCCTGCTCCTGCCCCTCAAGCGGCAGGTCGCGGCCCGTCTCTACGGCGGTTCGCGCTACGCGCCCGTGAAGATCCTCTGTGCCACGCTCGGGAACGACGCGGGGCTCATCGGCGCGGCAAAGTATGCAATGCGATAAAAAACCTACCCCATATAGCGATTTTGGAGAAAGGAGCGGATATGTACGACGTAATCGTGATCGGCGGCGGCGTGGTGGGAGGAACGATCCTGCGGGCGCTCTCCGCCTACAAACTGCGCGTGTGCCTCCTCGAAAAGGAGAGCGACGTGTGCATGGGCCAGAGCCGTGCGAACAGCGGCATCGTGCACGCGGGGTTCGACGCGAAGGAGGGCACCCTCAAGGCGAAGTTCAACGTGCTCGGAAACCGCATGATGTACGATTATGCGGAGGAGCTCGGCGTGCCGTGTAAAAAGTGCGGGTCGCTGGTCGTCGCCTTCTCGGAGGAAGAGGAGACGGCGCTTCACGCACTCATGCGGCGGGGAGCGAAAAACGGCGTGGAGGAGCTCCGAATCGTCTGCGGAGAGGAGCTTTTCCGCATGGAACCCAACCTCTCGCGGGAGGCGCTCGCGGCGCTCTGGGCGCCCACGGGCGGGATCGTCTCCCCCTACGAGCTCACGATCGCGGCGATCGGCAACGCGATGGACAACGGCGCGGAACTTCTCACGGAGTTTGAGGCCGTCTCCATCGAAAAAGGGGAGCATTTCACCGTGCGCTCGCGGGACGGGCGGACGGTGGAGGGGAAGCTCGTCATCAACTGCGCGGGGCCGGGGGCGGAACGGGTCGCCCTCGCCGCGGGGGACGGCAGCCTGCACATTCACGGCAGGCGCGGGGAATATCTCCTCCTCGACAGGGAGAGCGGCGGGTATGCCGCGCGCACCCTCTTTTTCGCCCCCACGGAGAAGGGGAAGGGGATCCTCGTCTCGCCGACGGCGGACGGAAACCTCATCCTCGGCCCCACGGCGGACGAGACAGCGGAGGAATACCCTTACACGACGGCGCGGGGGCTTGCCGAAGTCTCCGCAAAGGCAAAAAAGATGTGCCCCGCCGTGCCGCTCGGGAGCGTCATCACCTCCTTTGCGGGGGTGCGCGCCTATTCGGAGACCCACGATTTCGTCCTCTGCGAGAGCGAAAAGGCGGAGGGCCTCTTCCATTGCGCGGGGATCGAGTCGCCCGGGCTCACCTCGGCGCCCGCCATCGCGGAATATGTCGTGACGGAATACGTCTCCAAAAAACTGCCCCTTGTGAAAAAAGAGGACTTTTGCGGCAGACGGCGCACCCCGTTTTTCCGCAACCTTTCGCCCGCGGAGCAGAACGCCCTCATCGCGGAGGATCCCGCCTTCGGCAGGATCGTGTGCCGCTGCGAGCGGGTGACGGAGGGGGAGATCGTGCGGGCGATCCGCGAAAATCCTCCCGCGCGCACGGTGGACGCCGTAAAGAGGCGCACGCGGGCGGGCATGGGCAGGTGTCAGGGGGGATTTTGCCAGCCCTCCGTCGCGGAAATTTTGGCGCGCGAACTCGGCGTCCCCCTCGAAGAGGTCACAAAGAGCGGCGCGGGCTCCGAACTTTTGAAGGAGGCGATACGATGAACACGGAATACGACGTCGCCGTTGTCGGCGGGGGACCTGCCGGGCTCGCCGCCGCCATTGCCGCCTACGACCGCGGGGCGAAACGGGTGCTCATCCTCGAGCGGGAGGCCCGCACGGGGGGCATCCTCAACCAGTGAATCCACAACGGGTTCGGGCTCACCCGCTTCAAGGAGAGCCTCTCGGGGCCCGAATACGCGGCGCGCTTCATCGACGAAGTCGCGAAGAGGGACATCGAGGTCCTCGTAAATACGACCGTCCTCTCCCTCACAAAGGAGAGAGCGATCACCGCCGTATGCCCCGAACGGGGGGTGTTTACGGTCTGCGCGAAGGCGGTCGTCCTCGCTATGGGCTGCCGCGAACGCAGTCGCGGCGCTCTCAATATCGCGGGGACACGGCCCGCGGGGATCTATTCGGCGGGCACGGCGCAAAAGTACGTCAACCTCAAGGGGTACCTCCCCGGGAAGGACGTCGTCATCCTCGGCTCGGGGGACATCGGGCTCATCATGGCGCGCCGCATGACCCTCGAGGGCGCGAAAGTGCACGCCGTCTGCGAGATCATGCCCTACTCCTCGGGGCTCCGCCGCAACATCGCGCAGTGCCTCGACGACTTCGGCATTCCCCTCTATCTCAACTGCACGATCACCAAGATCGAGGGCGAAAAACGGGTAACGGGGGTGGAAATTTCGCAGGTAGACGCCGACCGCAACCCGATCGCGGGCACGGAAAAACACATCGATTGCGACGCCGTGCTCTTCTCGGTGGGACTCATTCCCGAGAACGAACTCTCCAAAGAGGCGGGCGTCCCCCTGTCCCACCGCACGAAGGGGGCGATCGTCGACGAGACGCGGGAGACCCTCGTCCGCGGGGTGTTCGCCTGCGGGAACGTCCTCCATGTGCACGACCTCGTGGACTTCGTGTCCGAAGAGGCGGAGATCGCGGGGAGGTATGCCGCCGCTT
>CANREU010000146.1 GCA_947629725.1 uncultured Clostridia bacterium | reverse complement strand
CACGTATTCGCCAGGCCGCCGTAGATCTCGGAGCCGGGGAAGATGATGCCGCGCGCCTTGCAGAGCGCGACGAGCTTTTCCATAGTGACTTCTGCCATAATTCACCTCGCTTGTTTCCGTAATATTATACAGGAGTGTGGAAAAACCGTCAAGCGATTGAGGGGGCGGTGGAAAAAATCCGTGCCCGCGGCGGCGGAAAATGGGCGCGGGAGGCGGGGAAACACTTGACAGGGGGGGGGTGACGTGTTATAATGACGAAAACAACCGAACGGGAGGAGTTTTTTGCGTGGATAAGAAGAACGAAGAGACGGTCGCAAAGCTATACGCGCTGCGGGCGGGAATGTCGGTCATCTCCAAAGAAGAGGACGCGTTTCTTGCAGACTTCGCCAAAGTCCGCAAGGAGAAAGAGGCGGAATACAAGGCCAAACTCGGCGTGCGGGCGCAGGAAGAAACGGCGCGCGCGGCGGCGGAAAAACGCTTAGGCGTGAAAGTGGATCGGGTTTGGAAATTGCAGGAGAAATACAATAAAACGATGGAGGAATATGAGAAAGCGAAATTTCTTGCCGAAGCCGAAAAGGCGAAACCTTCCTTCCTCGGGCTGTTTTTCCTTGCGCTTTGCGGGTTTGCGCTCGCCGCGTTCCTTATCCTCGGATTGATAGTCGTCGACAAAGGTTGGGTACATAACAACGGATTTTACGAGCTGCTCTACGGATTTTGGAAGGATACGACGTGGGTCGGCATAGTCTGTATCCTCGCAATCGCGGTCGGCGTGATCGGGGGCGGCGTCAGCGTTTGGTTCGGGATCGCCTTTTTACGTGATTTTATCGATTATCGATCGGTTGAAAATAAGGCGAGAAAGGACGTCGTTTCGCTCGCTGCCCGTGCGCGGCAGGAAAAGGCGGCCATAGAGGAGGCGAAGAAACAGATGCAGTCGGGCGGACTTCCGTCGGTGAGCACGGTAGTGGCGCCGGACTACGACGCGCTCAAGCAGGATTGCGGGAAGCGGAACAAACACGTGAAGGCGGGCGCAGCGCTCTACAACGCCCTCGTAAAGCAATATTCTCCCACCCTCGACCCGCGCGATTGGGGCAATATCGACTATCTCATCTATGCCTTCGAGACGGGGCGGGCGCGCGATCTTACGGACGCCTTGCAGCTGTGCGACCGCGAAATGCAGACCCAGCGGATCGAAAATGCCGTCAGCAACGCGACGGCGGAGATCTCCGCCACCATCAAGCGGGGGCTCGGCAGCTTGCAGGCGCAGGTGGAGACGTGCTTTTATAACCTCTCGAAACAGATCGACTCCAGCACGTCGCGGCTGACGGACGCACTTGCCGAGACGAATGCAAGGATCGCCGAGACGAACGCGAAGATCGGAGAGGCGACGCGGGCGGCGGAGAAGGCGAACGCGCGGCTTGCGGGCATGGAGGGGTACCTCGTGAAGATGACGGAGACCGCGGCGATGAACAAGGCCCTCCTCGAGAAGGCGAACGAGAGCAGCAGCGAGCTTGCGGAAGACGTGCACCGTCTCCGCCTCTATGCGGATAAGCGGGCATAAAAGAAAGAATGGGTACGAAAAAGTGCGCCGAGGCGTTTGCCTCGGCGCACTTTTTCGTACGGTCGCGAAAGGTACGCGGCAAGAAAAAGCCCCCTTCGCGGGAGGGGGGTGGGCGGCGTCTCTCCTCTTGCCTCCCCCCTTATACTTGAGGGGGGAGGGTAGGGTGAGGGGTGGCAGAACGCCTGTTCCTCCTACCGCCCGACGCGTAGCGGCGCACGAGCGCATAGCGCGAAGTAGCGAAGCGCGTGTATCTTGAAAGATTCGCTCGCCCCTACGGGGCTCGGAATGAGGGAGGAGCGGGGCGGAATGAGGAGAGAAAAAGCCCTCCCCCTGCGTCAGGGGGAGGGGTAGGGGTGAGGGTCCGCCCACGGTTTACGCACAGAGACACCCCCTCACCGCCGTAAAGGTCACGGCGGAGCTCCCCCTCAAGGGGGCGCCGAGGGTGGGTGCGCGCCAAGAAAAAGCCCCCTCAAGGGGGGCTATAAACCGTTTCGCCTAAATTTTAAGCGCCTTGAAGAGCGCCTGCGCGCCGAGGGTGGCGACGCCGAGCAGGAGGAACCATTTGAGTACGGTGTAGGCTTCCCCCTTCGGGAGGAGGAGGGAGAGCGCGAGCGCAATGCCCGCGGCGGCGCCGCCGACGAGCACCCGCAGGAGCCGCTTTTTCCCCGTCGGTTCGCGGGGGGAGATGAGGTTCGCGAGGGGGAGGAAGAACGCCGCGCCCGCGAGCATGCCCGTCGCCTCGGCGTAGTCGTGCATAAAGGGGAAGAAGAGCATGACGAGCGCGAGAACGGCGGCGCCGCAGAGGATAAAGTAGCGCGCGCGGGGGCAGGTGCGGAAGATCGCTTCCCACAGGAGGGAGAGGCACACGCCGAAGAGGAGGCCCGCTAAAAGGTCGGTGGGGTAGTGCACGCCGAAGTAGAGGCGGGAGCAGAGCATAAAGAAGATATACACGGGCACGAGGACGCGCACCCACAGGTATTTCTTGCGGAGGGCGACGGAGACCGTCCAGTTGGAGCTCGCCTGTGCGTGCCCGCTCGGGAAGGAGAGGGTATCGCCGAGGTCCGTCGTGGAAAAGAGCGGGGTGTCCACCTTGAGGAGGGAGACGACCCCCGTCGTGTAGGGGCGGGGCCGGGCGACCGCAAATTTCAGGTAGCAGTTGAGGGGGAGGCAGGTGAGCGCGGAGGAGAGGATCTGCTCGCCGTCCCGCTGCGGGAGGAGCCAATAGAGGAGGATGACGACGATCCCCACGGCAAATCCCTCGCCGAGGAGGGAGAAGGCTCCGAAGAACACGGTGAGGAAGTCGCAGCGCAAACTCTCGAAGAAGCGCAGGATGAGTTGATCGAAATAGAAAGGCATGACAAAATTATAGCACGTTTCGCGGAAAAATGCGCGCGAAACGGTATCATTTTCGGGGAAAATATGGTATAATATCCGAGAATTCAAGAAAAACGCGCGCGGCGGGCGGAAAAAAGACGCCGCGGGAGGAAAAAATCATGGCGGAAGCCTCGAATTTCATCGAACAGATCGTGGAGGAGGACCTCGCCGCGGGCAAGGTGAGCGCGATCCGCACGCGGTTTCCCCCCGAGCCGAACGGGTATCTGCACATCGGGCACGCAAAGGCGATGTTCGTGGACTTCGGCACGGCGGAAAAATACGGCGGCAAGTGCAATCTCTTCTTCGACGACACCAATCCCTCCAAAGAGAAGACGGAGTACGTTGAGGCGATCCGCGCCGACATCCGCTGGATGGGGTATTCGTGGGAGAAGGAGGTGTACGCCTCCGACTTCTTCGGGAACATCTACGCCTATGCGGAGCAGCTCATCGCGATGGGGAAGGCGTTCGTGTGCGACCTCTCCGCCGAGGAGATCAAGGCGACCCGCGGCACCCTCACCGAGCCCGGCACCGAGAGCCCCTATCGGAACAGGACGCCCGAGGAGAACCTGCGCCTCTTCCGCGAGATGAGGGACGGGAAGTATCAAGACGGTGAAAAGTGCCTGCGCGCAAAGATTGACATGGCGTCCCCCAACGTCAACCTTCGGGACCCCGTCATCTACCGCATTTTGCGGGCGACCCATCACCGCACGGGGGACAGGTGG
>CANREU010000145.1 GCA_947629725.1 uncultured Clostridia bacterium | reverse complement strand
CCGCCGCGTTCATCGCTTGGATCGAAACTTTGAACCGCGAGACGGGGATCCCCGCGACCCTCGAAGTTGAGGAAAAGGACATCCCCGCCCTCGCGAAAAACGCCGCGAAGGAGGCGAACCCCCTCTATCCCGTCCCCCGTCTCATGAATGCCGCCGCCCTCGAGGAGCTCTACCGCGCGGCGCGGACGAGGAGGAGCTACACCCCGCAAGAGGCGCTCGCCCTTCAGAAGAGCTACTTTGCAACGGGCGCGACCCTCGGCGTAAAGAGCCGAAAATACGATCTGGAAAAGCTCTGCCGCGCGGTCGTCTCCCATGAAGAGGAGCTGAACGAGGCGATGAAGAGCGATCTCGGAAAGACCCCCTTCGAGGGGTATATGTGCGAGACGGGCATGGTGCGCGCGGAGATCTCCTATCTCAAACGGCGGGTCCGACGCTATGCGAGGGGAAAACGGGTTTTGACTCCCCTCTCCCAATACGCCGCCAAGAGCTATCTCAAGCCCTCTCCCTACGGCTGCGTGCTCGTGATGAGCCCGTGGAACTACCCCGTCCTCCTCGCCCTCGAACCGCTCGCGGACGCGATCGCGGCGGGCAACTGCGCGATCGTGAAACCCTCCGCCTACTCCCCCGCAACGAGCGCGGCGCTCGCCCGCCTCATCGGGGAGGTGTTCCCGCCCGAACGGGTGTATGTCGTCCTCGGCGGAAGGGCGGAGAACGACGTCCTCCTCGACATGCCCTTCGACAAGATCTTCTTCACGGGGAGCGTGAACGTGGGGAAGGAGGTGATGAGGCGGGCCGCCGAAAAGCTCGTCCCCGTCACCCTCGAACTCGGCGGGAAGAGCCCCTGCGTGGTGGATGAGACGGCAAACATCCCCCTCGCCGCACGGCGGATCGTCTTCGGCAAATTCCTCAACTGCGGGCAGACCTGCGTCGCGCCCGACCATATCCTCGTCCACCGCTCCGTCGAGGAGAAGCTCCTGAATGCCCTGAAGGAGGAGATCGTGCGGCAATACGGGAAGGACCCCCTCCGCGATCCCGATTACGGGAAGATCGTGAACCTCAAACACTTCGAGCGCGTCTCCGCCCTCATCGACCCCGAAAAAGTCTTCTGCGGCGGCGAAACGGACAGGGAGACCCTCCGCATTGCACCCACCGTTCTCCGCAACGCGGCGCGGGAGGACGCGGCGATGCAGGAGGAGATCTTCGGGCCCGTGCTCCCCGTCCTCGTATATGACGATGAAGACGAGCTCCTCGCAGAGCTGCAAGCTCTCCCCTCTCCCCTTGCCTTCTATCTCTTCACGGGGAAAAAGAAAACGGCGAAAAAGTTCTTCGGGCGGCTCCCGTTCGGCGGCGGGTGCGTGAACGACGTCGTCATCCACCTTGCCTCCCCCGCTCTGCCCTTCGGCGGCGTCGGAAACAGCGGCATGGGCGCCTACCACGGGAAGGCGGGTTTCGACTGTTTCTCGCACACAAAGAGCATTGTGGACAAGAAGACGTGGATCGACATCCCCGTGCGCTACCGCCCCTACCGCAAGCTCGCCGAAAAACTCATGCGGCTCTTCATGAAATAAACCAGGTCCTGTCATGTGCTTGACATTTTCCTCGCCGTGTGTTACAATAGCGATACCATTTTTTAAGGAGTTGTCATGAAACCCATCTACTATCCCGAACCCTTCCGCATCAAGAGCGTGGAGCCTCTCAAACTCCTCTCCCGCAAGGAGAGGGAGGAACGGCTCGCCGGGGCGCACTACAACATGTTCGCCCTCGCCGCGCGCGACGTGTATATCGACCTTCTCACCGACAGCGGCACGGGCGCGATGAGCACCGAGCAGTGGGCGGGCGTGATGCGCGGAGACGAGTCGTATGCGGGCGCGGAGTGCTACTACCGCGTGCAGGAGACGGCGAAGAAGATCTTCGGCCTCCCCTATCTCCAGATCGTCCATCAGGGACGGGCGGCGGAAAAGGTGCTCCTGCCCCTCCTCCTCGAGGGCAAAAAGTATGCCATCGCCAACATGCACTTCGATACGACGAGGGCGCATGTGGAGCTCGCGGGAGCGCGCGCCATCGACTGCGTGGTCCCCGAGGCGCTCGAGACGACGAAACCCTACGATTTCAAGGGCAATATGGACCTTGCCCGCCTCGAATCCCTCTTGAAGGAGCTCGGAGCGGAGAACGTCGGCGTCGTCATCATGACGGTCACCAACAACTCTGCGGGAGGACAGCCCGTCTCCGTCGCCAATATCCGCGCCGCGGAAAAGATCGCCCACAAGTACGGCGTGCCCTTTATGATCGACGCCGCCCGCTATGCCGAAAACTCCTACTTCGTGAAACAGCGGGAGCCCGAATTCAAGAACAGTTCCATCGAAGAGATCGTGAAGGCGACCTTCGAGGGGGCGGACTGCTTCACGATGAGCGCCAAGAAGGACGCGATCGTAAACATGGGCGGGCTCATCGGCTGCCGCGACAGGGCGCTCTTTGAGAAAATCAAGCAGCGCACCATCTCCTACGAGGGCTTCGTCACCTACGGCGGCATGTCGGGAAGGGACATCGAGGCGCTCGCGCGCGGGCTCGAGGAGGGGATCGACGAACACTACCTCCGCTACCGCATCGGGCAGATGGAATACCTCGCCGCAAGGCTCGACGAGGCGGGTATCGCCTATCAGACCCCCGTCGGCGGACACGCCGTGTTCGTGGACGCGAAAAAGCTCCTCCCCCATATCCCCTACTACGAATTCCCCGCGCAGGCGCTCGCCGCCGAACTCTACCTCGAGGCGGGCATCCGCGCGTGCGACATCGGCTCCTTCATGCTCGGCAACGACCCCGACACGGGCAAGCAGCTCAAGGCGGACTTTGAGTTCACCCGCCTCGCGATCCCGAGAAGGATTTATACACAGTCTCACCTCGACGTCATTGCGGACGCGCTCGAAAACATCAAGGAACGCGCCTCCGGAGTGCGGGGATATAAGATCGTGGAAGAGCCCCCCATTCTCCGCCATTTCACCGCAAAACTCGCCCCCATATCCGCAAAATGACCTTTTTTATGGACACATGAACGGCGGGATCTTTCCGCCCGAAAACAAAGATTTTGAAAAGGACCGCGCGGCGAATGCCGCGCGGTTTTTTCTTCGGCGCGCTTTGCGCAGCCGCCGCCCGCTTTGTACGTCATTCCGAGCCGACCGCGGCGACCGTCCGCCTTCCCCCTTCGGGGGGAAGGTGTCCCCGCAGGGGACGAATGAGGGGCATTTTGCAATCTCATAGGCGGACCCTCACCCCTACCCCTCCCCCTCACGTAAGGGGAGGGCTTTCTCTCTCCTCATTCCGAACGGAGCCGTAGGCGGAGTGAGTGAATCTTTTCTCTCAAGATACACTCGCCCCTGCGGGGCTCGGTATGAGGAGGTTGCTCCTATGGGGGTCTCGGCATAACATGGGCAACCCCCACCCCTACCCCGCCCAGCGCAAGGCATGCCTTCGGCACCTTCAAAGGGGGCAGGTCTTGCTCCCCACCCTTTCCGCGTCATTCTGGACGAAGTGAAGGCGAGTACAAAGTCCACCCCTCACCCTACCCTCCCCCCTCAAGTATAAGGGGGGAGGCAAGAGAAAGGCGACGTCCCACCCCCCTACCCCCCTCCCACGGAGGGGGCTTTCTCGACGCCTTTTCTCGGC
>CANREU010000144.1 GCA_947629725.1 uncultured Clostridia bacterium | reverse complement strand
GGCGCAGGCGGCCGCGGAGTCGCCGCCGCCGACGATGGTCGTAGCGCCCTTCGCCTCGGCAAGCGCCGCCGCCACCGCGTTGGTGCCCGCCGCGAGGATCGGGTTCTCGAACACGCCCATGGGGCCGTTCCAGATCACCGTCTTCGCCGTCTTCACTTTCTCCGCGTAGAGAGCGCGGGTCTTCTCGCCGATGTCGAGCCCCATCTTGTCCGCGGGGATGCTGTGGGAGCACACCGTCTCCACTTCAATGGGTGCGTCGATGGGGTCGGGGAATGCCTTCGCCACCACGGTATCCACGGGCAGGAGCAGTTCTTTGCCCGCCGCCTTCGCTTTTTCGATCATCTCCTTGCAGTAGCCGAGCTTCTCGTCGTCCACGAGGGAGGTGCCGACCTCATAGCCCTGTGCCTTCAGGAAGGTGTACGCCATGCCGCCGCCGATGATGAGGGTGTCGCACTTTTCGAGAAGATTGGAGATGACGCCGAGCTTATCCGCGACCTTCGCACCGCCCAAAATGGCGACGAAGGGGTGCACGGGATGGTCGAGGCTGTCTGCCATCACGGTGAGTTCCTTTTCGATGAGGAAGCCGCACACCGCCGTCTTCACGAGGCCGTATTCGACGATCGCCGCCGTGGAGGCGTGGGAGCGGTGGGCCGTGCCGAAGGCGTCGTTCACATAGATGTCGCAATAGGAGGCGAGTTTCTTGCAGAATTCGAGGTCCTTCTTCTCCTCTTCCCAGTGGAAGCGGAGGTTCTCGAGGAGCACGCATTCGCCCTCTTTGCACGCGGCGACTTTCGCCTGCGCGTCGGGACCGACGACGTCCTTCGCGAACGTCACTTTTCCGCCGAGGAGCTCGTTGAGACGGGCGGCAACGGGGGCCAAAGTGAGTTTTTTGGGCTCGTCCTTTTTCGCCTTCTCGATGATGGCTTCCGCCGTGGTCTCACCTTTTTCGACCTTCGCCTTGTCCTTCTTGTTGAGTTTCACTTCCTCCGAGAAGATGGAGTGGGGCTTGCCCATGTGGGAGCAGAGGACGATCTTCGCGCCGCGCTCCATGAGATACTTGATGGTGGGCAGCGCGCCGACGATCCTGTTTTCGTCGGTGATCGCGCCGTCCTTCATGGGCACGTTGAAGTCGCAGCGCACGAGAACGCGCTTGCCCTTCCAGTCTTTCACGTCTTTCACGGTCATCTTGTTCATAGCGATTCCTTCCTTTTATAGAATTTCATGTGATATGATAAAACTTTTTCGGGGGTTTGTCAATACTTTGGAGGAGATTGCCGCGCCAAATTTTCCCGCTTTTTTTGCGAATACCGCGCATAAACGTTTGACAAAACCCTTTTCGTTTGATAAAATACCGCTTGTCTGCCACATCAGACGCGCCTTTCCGCGTGCCCGTGACAGCGCTGTTTGCATTCTTCGGATCGCGAGAGCGGTCCGCGAGGATATTCCGAAAAGAAAAAAAGGAGGTAAAAAGATGCCTACGATCAACCAGCTCATCAAAAAGGGCAGGGAGAGAGAAGCGTTCAAGTCCAAGTGTCCCATTCTGGACCGCTGCCCCCAGAAGCGCGGCGTGTGCCTTTCGGTGACGACGACTTCTCCCAAGAAGCCCAATTCGGCTCTGCGGAAGATCGCGAGGGTGAGACTCACCAACAAGCAGGAAGGTACCGTGTACATTCCCGGCGAGGGTCATAACCTTCAGGAGCACAGCTCGGTGCTCATCCGCGGCGGCAGGGTGAAGGATCTGCCCGGCGTGCGCTACCACATCATCCGCGGCGCGCTCGATACGGCAGGCGTTGCGAAGCGCAAACAGGCGCGCAGCAAGTACGGCGCAAAGAGGCCCAAGTAAAAGTTTCGCGAAAAATCTTGCTGCGCAATCTTTTCCGCGAGGAAACAGGCATATGCGTCCTCTTGGGTCAGCCTCTCATTCGCTCGACCCGTCAGTAAGCCGCAAGGGTGCGGCAAATTGGGTGCGCTGCCGCAAAAGCGTGGTTTTGCTTCGCGCAGTTATTTGCAACACGAAACTGTTCACTCACGGAAAATTCCGTGAACAACTTCCTTACTTATTTCGGAATATCAAGCCCGACGTAGGTAAGCAGTATTCCCCGTAAAGGGGGAGAAGATTCGCTATCCCGAGGGACAAGCGATAGCTTAAAAGAAGGGTATCACCCTCGCGGGAAACCGCAATCATCAATCAAGGAGGATAATCTCATGCCGAGAAGAGGCAACGTTCCCAAGCGCGACGTTTTGCCCGATCCCATGTACGGCAGCAAAGTCGTCACCAAGCTGATCAACCAGATCATGCTCGACGGCGAGAAGAGCGTCGCACAGGGGATCGTGTATGAAGCGTTCCAGATCATGGGAGAAAAACTGAACAAAGATCCGATGGAGATCTTCCAGCAGGCGCTCGCCAACATCACGCCCACCGTGGAAGTGAAGGCAAGGCGCGTGGGCGGCGCGAACTACCAGGTCCCCGTCGAGATAAGACCCGAGCGCCGTCAGACGCTCGCCATCCGCTGGCTCGTGCAGAACACGAGAAAGCGCTCCGAGCGCGAGACTGCGAAAAAGCTCGCGGCCGAACTCATGGACGCCTACAACAACACGGGCGGCTCCGTGAAAAAGAAGGAAGACACGCACAGAATGGCGGAGGCAAACAAGGCGTTTGCGCACTTCCGCTTCTAAACGCAGTCTGAAAGGCAAGGTAAAAGTAAGACAAGGGTAAGACAATGGCAAGAGAATACGACTTACAGCATACCCGTAATTTCGGTATCATGGCGCACATCGACGCCGGCAAGACGACGACGACCGAGCGCATCCTGTTCTACACGGGCAAGACGCACAAACTCGGCGAAGTCCACGAGGGCGCGGCGACGATGGACTGGATGGTGCAGGAGCAGGAACGCGGCATCACCATCACGTCCGCGGCGACGACCTGCATTTGGAAGGGACACCGCTTCAACATCATCGACACGCCCGGACACGTCGACTTCACCGTGGAGGTGGAGCGGTCCCTGCGCGTCCTCGACGGCGCGGTGGCGACCTTCTGCGCGAAGGGGGGCGTCGAGCCCCAGTCCGAGACGGTGTGGCGGCAGGCGGACACCTACAAGGTGCCCCGTATCGCCTACGTCAACAAGATGGACATCAACGGCGCCGACTTCTTCCGCGTGGAGAAGATGATCCGCGAGCGCCTCGGCGCGAACCCCGTGCCCGTGGAGCTTCCCATCGGCAAGGAGACGAACTTCCGCGGGATCATCGACCTCATCAACATGGAGGCGGAGGTCTACTACGACGACCTCGGCAAGGATTTCCGCAAGGAGCCCATCCCCGCGGACATGCAGTCTCTCGCGGAGGAATACCGTGCAAAACTCGCCGAAGAGGCGGCTCTTGCAAACGACGAGCTCATGGAGAAATTCCTCGAAGAGGGGGATCTCTCTGCGGACGAGATCTGCGAGGGCCTTCGCGCGCGCTGCCTTAAATTGGAGGCGGTGCCCATGCTCTGCGGTTCTTCCTACCGCAACAAGGGCGTGCAGTTCCTCCTGGACGCGGTCATCCGCTTCCTTCCCAGCCCCGTCGACGTCGACCACGTGAGGGGGACCAACCCCGACACGGGCGAAGAAGAGGAGCGCAAGACCTCGGACGATGAGCCCTTCGCAGGGCTTGCCTTCAAGATCGCGACCGACCCCTTCGTCGGCTCCCTCGCCTACTTCCGCTGTTATTCGGGCGTGCTCGAAGCGGGCTCTTACGTCTATAATT
>CANREU010000143.1 GCA_947629725.1 uncultured Clostridia bacterium | reverse complement strand
GCGCGCTCATCCCGCCGAGGAAGAGCATAAAGAGCAAGAGGATGATGACGATCGCGATCTCGACGATACTGATGACGAGCCCTGCGATCGCGAGCCCCTTGCCGCGGCCCCCGAGCGACTTCGCCTTCGACATTCCGACGGCGGAGAGGATGAGCCCGATGATGTTGAGAATGGGGAAGAACGCGAGGACAAAGCCCGCAATGGCGCACCCGTTCACCTTTTTCTTCGGTTTCTTGGGCTCTATCGGCGCGCCCGTTCCTCCCGCGGGGACGGTGGGTCCGCCCGAGGGGATACGCTTCTTTTCGTTTACGGGGGGCGCCGGCGCGATGTCCGCAAGCCGCTCTTCATCCGCCCCGTTCAAAGCCTCTTCATCGAGGATGGCGCCGCACTTGGGGCAGAGCACCGCGGTATCGTTGATCTCTTGTCCGCAATATCTGCATCTCATGGTTTTGCCTCCTTATTTTATTCGGGCCACGCATTTTTATGAAAACCGCCGCACCCATCGAGGGGCGCGGCGGCCTCTGCTACAAGGTTACAGCAAAGCTCCCGCAAGAGGAAGAGCGGAGAAAGCTCCCGCCGCACCGGCCCCCATAATGATGAAGATAAGAAGGCCGAGGAGACCTGCCCCGAAGTAGAGGCAGCCGATCACGATACCCGCGATCGCGAAGCCCTTGCCCGCGCCGCCGAGGCTCTTCGATTTCACGAGTCCGACGATCGAGAGGATGAAGCCGATGAGCATCGTCGCACCGAACAGGGACAGGACGAAGCCCGCCACCGCAAGTCCGTTGGACTGTTTCACGGGAGCCGGCTGCTGGACGTAGACGACCTGTTGCTGCTGGGGAGCCGCCTGCTGCTGAGGCGCATTTTCGCTCAAAAGGGATCCGCAATGAGGGCAGACGACCGCGTCGTTCTCCACTTCATTGCCGCAATGAGTGCATACCATTTTGTTTCTCTCCTTATAACAAATTTATTTCATTATAAACGAGAGCGGCGGGTTTGTCAAGGGCTTTGAATGAAGATATTGAAAAAAATATTGCGTATATTATTTATTTTTCTCTAAAACACTTCATACATTTTTCAAAAAAAGTATTGCAAAACCGCGAAAGACGTGATAAAATAGGGGCGTATAAGGAGGAAATCGGAAATGAAGAAGATGGGTGCGGTGTGCCTTGCGGGCGTGTTCGGCGCGGCCGCCGCCGCGGGGCTTGCGGGCTGCGGGGGATATAAGGTCCCGAACGTGGAGGGGGACAAGGCCGCTCCCGCCTTCGGCGCGGACGTGCAGGCGACCCTCTCGATCGACGCAAAGATCGATGAGAAGGACGAAAAGAAGAAGATCTCCGGAGAGCTCTACGGCGTGTTTTTGGAGGACATCAACTACGCCTCCTACGCCCTCGACGCGGACCTCGTCGTGAACGGCTCCTTCGAGGCGCTCTCCGCCGCAAAGACCTACGGCTGGACGACGACGAAGGCGACGCTCTCCACCGCGACGGCGGACGGCGTCCTCGCCTCCGTGACGGAGTATCAGGCGCAAAATGTGAACCCCACCTATGCAAAAGTGCACGTGACGGGGACAAACGGCGGCGTCCGCAACAGCGGGTATTCGGCGCAGGACGTCCCCATCGCCGTAAAGGAGGGGACGAAGTACGCCTTCTCCGCCTTCGTGAAGTCGGAAAAGTCCGCGAACATGACCGTGAAGGTGACGGACGGGGCGGACATTTATCTCGAAGAGACGGTCGCCGTCGGCAAGGAGAGCGGCTGGGTGAAGTATGTGCGCGAGATCACGGCCTCGGGCACGGCGGACAGCGGGCTCTACCTCGAGATCACCTTCGACGCGACGGGGGACTACTGCCTCGACGGTGTGCGCCTCGAGACGGAGGACGCCACCGTCGGCATCAAAAATTATATCTACGACGCCGTGAAGGCGCTCTCGCCCAAATTCATCCGCTTCCCCGGCGGGTGCATCACGGAGGGGGACGGCGGCAACACGGGCACGGTCGAGGTGTACGACTGGAAAAATTCGATCGGCGCGGCGCAAAACGGCACGAATGCGGGGGACGACGTCCTTCCCGCCCTCTCCTATAAACTCGACACGGACGGCACGGCGAAGGACGCCGTCTCCCACGGCGAGCCCATCACAAGAACTCCCAATATCGACCTGTGGGGCGCAGACAAGCCCTATTACGATATGACCTATTCGCTCGGATTTTTCGAGTATTTCAAACTGTGCGAGAGCGTGGGCGCGAGCGCGGTACCCGTTCTGAACTGCGGATTGAGCTGTCAGGGCGGCGCCGCAAGCAACCCCCGCGCCCTCGAGGGGCGGCACAACAAGGGAGTGGAGGACTACATCCGCGACGCCATCGATCTCATCGAGTTCGCCAAAGGGGATACTTCCACCAAGTGGGGGAAGATCCGCGCGGACATGGGGCACCCCGAGCCCTTCGCAATGAACTACATCGGCATCGGCAACGAGCAGCGCGACAGGTATTACGCCGACTTCTACGAAAAATTCCTCGCGGACGAGGACTTCAAGGCGGCGCTCGAACAGTATGGCGTGAAGACCATCGTCGGCAACGGGATGTCCATCGGCGACTGCGAAAATTACGACGGCAGCGGCTCTCTCGGCACGGCGCAACAGCGGGCAGTCTCCCTCTACGACGACGGAAAGATCGACCGCGTCTCCGACTTCGGCGTGCACGACCAGCACTACTACGTGAACTACACCGCCCTTCTCACGAAGACGGATATGTACGACGATTACAGCCGCACCCCGCGGGAGCGCTATGAAGTGTTCGTCGGCGAATATTCGGCGAACACGGCGTCCGCGAACTACCCGCAGGAGCGGAACGAGTGGATCACCGCCCTCTCGGAGGCGGCGATGATGACGGCTTACGAGCGCAACGGCGACGTCGTCGTGCTCGCGGCGTATGCACCCATGTTCGCCTCGTGGGGCGGCCAGAGGCAGTGGCCGACGGACATGATGTACTTCACGAACACCGAGCTCGTCCTCACGGCAAACTACTACGTGCAGCAGCTCTTCATGAACAACTTCGCGGGGTATAAGCCCGCCTCCGCCGAGCTCGCCTTTGCGGACGGCGCGAAGAACGAGAGCGCGTTCGTCTCCCCCGTAAATCCCTCCGCGAGCGTGAACATCAAGCGGCTCTACTACACGGTGAGTGCGGACAAGGGCGGGGACGTGATCGTAAAACTCGTGAACGCCTGCGCCGAACCCCTCAAACTCAACCTCGCCTTCTCGAATGCGAAACTCTCGGGGCTTGCCGACGTCACGGTGCTGCAAAATGACGACATCGGCGCGACGAACACTCTCGAGAACCTCTCCTCGCCCGCGATCGCGCCCGAGAAGTTCACCCTCGGCGGCTTCGGCGGCACGACCGTTGGCTACGAAGCGCCCGCCTGCAGCGTGGTCGCCCTCCGCTTCCATACGGCGAAATAACGCTGCAAATCCTGCTATCCGCCCTCCGCTCCCGCGGAGGGCTTTTTTTTCGGCCTCCTTGAGGGGAAGGCAAGGGGGCGGAGGGGGCAGGTCTTGCTCCCCCCACCCTGCCCTCCCCCCTCAAACGAGGGAGGAGGTGAATAGCCGTAAGTCGGGGCGCGCAGAAAGAAACCCCCCTGCCCTCGGCGGGGGGATCAAGGGGGGTGGCGGAGGGAGCGGATTTGACGCACGCTGTACAAATACGTCATGTTGAGCTTGTCGAAACATGACCATATTATAATAAGGTCACCCTTCGACTTCGCTCAGGGTGACGTGTTTTACGGAAGTGATGAGGTGTGTGGAATCGG
>CANREU010000142.1 GCA_947629725.1 uncultured Clostridia bacterium | reverse complement strand
CCCTCCGTGGGCCTTCCATATGGCTTTCGGGAAAAGGCGCCGTATGATGTTGCGCCTTTTACCGCAATGAGGGGGGGTAGGGGGGTGGGCGGCAGAAAAGCTCGTTCCTCATACCGAGGGCGTAGCCCGAGTGTATCTTAAAAGATTCGCTCACTCCGCCTACGGCTCCGTTCGGAATGAGGAGAAACCTGCCTCGGCTCTCTCGGAGAGAGAGGCGCGCGAGCCCGTCTCAAGGGCAGTAGAACGCTTGTAATATACTATAACGTATGTTATATAACATATGTTGTGATTGCATTTCCGCAATCTGCGATACGCCCAGAGGGCGCACGGGGAAAACTTCTAAACGCCGAAAAAGGCGCGGTTGAAAGCGACGGAAGGATGGTCGGGCGCGATCTCCTCCGTCCTTTGATGATAGAGGAGCGCGGCCTCCCTGTCGCCCGTCCGCCACTTGCACACGACGAGTTGCAAGAGGGGATAGAGCCCATGTTTTTCGGGTTCTTCAAAGTCGCCCTCGGCGGAGTGGTCGCGGCAGGTGAGGGCGGAGGAATACCAAAACGCCGCCTCCGCATACCGTCCCTCCGCGAAGAGGAGGTCGCCCGCGGCGCATACAACGCCCGCCCGCGGCTCGCCGTAGAGGAAGGTGCGGAAGAGGGAAAGAAGGGCCTCCTCCCGTCTCCCTTGCGCGAGGAGGCAGTCCGCGAGCACGCGGCACGCCTCGATCTTGTTCACGTACCACCCGTTTCCCGCGAGCGCCCTTCCGAGCTTTTCCTCCGCCTCGGCGTAGTGTGCACGGTAGAAGAGTTCCCGCCCGTAGTAGAAGAGGTCCCGCCCCGAAAGCGGCTCCTCTTTTTCCCATTTTCGATAGATGCGGAGGTTCCTGTCCCCGCGCTCTTTTTTGCTCCCGAGGTGGCGGACGGTGAAGCCGTATCTCACGATTTTTCCGCGGGGCGCGATGCACTCGTGCACCCGTCCTTCCCACGAAAATCCGACCCCATTCCGCAAAAACCGCTCCCGAAAGTAGCGCAGCCCGCCTGCCTCATAGGGGCACATGACCATATCCGCACCCTCCTTTTCGAGGGCCTCTTTGAGGGCGGGAATTTTCTTTCCCTCCTCGGGGGAGACGTAGTCGTCGGCGTCGAGCCAAACGAGATAATCGCCCGTCGCTTTCGCAAAGGACGCGTTCCTTGCGGCCGAAAAATCGTCCGTCCACGGCACCGAAAAGACGAGGGACGTGTATTCCCGCGCGATCTCCGCGGTGCGGTCGGAAGAGCCCGTGTCCGCAATGACGATCTCATCCGCCCAGCCCGCGCCGTCGAGACAGCGGCGGAGGACGGGCTCCTCGTCTTTCACGATCATGCACAGCGAAAATCTCATACCGTCACCTCTTTTCTCTTTCCACGATATGATGAGATAGGGCGTTTTGTTGAAACGCCCCACGGAAGGAGGAAACGGTATGATGATCATAAGACGCTGCGGCGTGTGCGGAAACTGCCCCTGCACGTGCGGAAACGGCATGGGCTGCACGATCCGCGTGACGGGCGCAACGGGTCCCCGCGGCGCAACGGGCGCTACGGGGGCAGCGGGTGCAACGGGCGTGACGGGCGCAACAGGTGCAACAGGCCCGCAGGGCGTGCAAGGAATACAGGGCATAGAGGGTCCCGTCGGTCCCACGGGGGCAACGGGCGAACAGGGTCCCGTCGGCCCCACGGGCGCAACGGGCGAACAGGGTCCCGCCGGCCCCACGGGGGCAACGGGTGAACAGGGTCCCGCCGGTCCCACGGGGGCAACGGGCGAACAAGGCCCCGTCGGTCCCACGGGCGCTACGGGCGAACAGGGTCCCGTCGGTCCCACGGGGCCGCAGGGCGAGCAGGGTGCGCCGGGGGCGGACGCCGCGATCACGCCCGCGCAGGCGGTCGCAGACATCGCGACCCCCGCAGACGCCACGGCGGAGGATGTGGCGACGACCCTCAACGCCCTCCTCGGGAGTCTCCGCGCGGCGGGTTACCTCGCAAATCCGTAAGCGCACAGAGGGGAACGTCCGCGGCACGAGCCGCGGGCGTTTTTCTCGTTTTGCCTATATGGGGTACGGTTTTCGGCGGCCGCGCCGCCTTCCGCGCCGAAAATTTCTCCGAATGTTTGGCCGAGGGGCTCTTGTTTCCGCGGCGCCCCCCCGTAACCCCTCTTTTTGAAAAAAATTACAAAATATGGCCGAAACGGTTGCTCTCGACCGCAAAATATGGTATAATCACTTCGCACGGCGCGCGCGGGAAGGTCCCGCTGCGCATGGTTTTCAAACGCAAAGAGGTATCCATGGAAGAGAGACATTACGACGCGGGGGACATCACCGTCCTCGAAGGGCTGGAGGCGGTGCGTCTGCGCCCCGGCATGTACATCGGCACGACGACCGCAAAGGGTCTTCACCACATTCTCTGGGAGATCGTGGACAACGCGATCGACGAGGCCGCAAACGGCTTTGCGGACAAGATCGAGGTGGTCATCCACAAGGACGGCAGCGCCTCGGTAGAGGACAACGGGCGGGGGATCCCCACCGACATCCACCCCAAGATGAAGGTCTCGGGGGTGCAGGTCGTGTTCACCCAGCTCCATGCGGGCGGCAAGTTCGACGAGCACAACTATTCCTATTCGGGCGGGCTCCACGGCGTGGGCGCGTCGGTGACGAACGCCCTCTCCAAGTGGCTCAAAGTGCAGGTCTGCCACGAGGGGAAGACATTCGGCATGGAGTTTCATTCCTACTACGACGCGAAGAAGAAAAAATACGAGTCGGGCGTGCCCGTCGCGCCTCTTGCGGACCTCAAGATCCGCACGAAAAAGCACGGCACGTTCGTCCATTTCATGCCCGACGACAAGGTGTTTACGACGGTCGATTTCCAGCGGGACACCATCACCGCCCGTCTCAAGGAACTCGCCTTTCTGAACCGCGGGCTCACCATCAAATTCGTGGACGAGCGGATCACCCAGAACGAGTATGAGGCGGAGGACGGCGAGGAGACGATGCAGCTCGATCTCCTCGGCGCGACCCAGCCCTACACCGTCGTCTACCGCTACGACGGGGGGATCTCCGACTTCGTCGCCGACCTCAACGAGGACAAGACCAAGCTCTACGGCAAGCCTCTCTATTACCGTGCGGAAAAGGACGGGATCGTGATCGAATACGCGATCCAGCACACGACGGATTTCACCGAAAATCTCTTTTCCTTCGTCAACAACATCCCCACGCCCGAGGGGGGATTCCACGAGCAGGGCTTCCGCGGCGGCCTCACCCGCATGCTCAACGACTACGCCCGCGACAACAAGCAGCTCAAGGATAAGGACGCGAACCTCCTCGGCGACGACTTCCGCGAGGGGCTCACAGCGGTGCTCTCCGTAAAGATGAAAAACGTGCAGTTCGAGGGGCAGACCAAGACCAAACTCGGCAACCCCGAGGCGCGCGTCCCCGTGGAGAGCGCGGTGGTGGAGGGCCTCCGCGAGCTCTCACAGACGACGGGCTACAAGAAGAGCTTCGACGACATCATAAAAAAGGCGCTCGGCGCGGCGCATGTGCGCATTGCGGCGAGGCAGGCGAAGGACACCGCCCGCGCGAAAAACAGCATCGACGGGCTCACCCTCGTAGGGAAACTCGCAGCGTCGACGGGCAAAAAGCCCGAACTCAACGAGCTGTTCATCGTGGAGGGCGACTCCGCGGGCGGCACCGCCAAGCAGGCGCGGGTGCGGCAGTACCAAGCCATCCTCCCCCTCCGCGGCAAGCCTCTCAATGTGGAAAAGAAGAGGCTCGACCAGGTGCTCGCGAACGAGGAGATCCGCACCATCATCT
>CANREU010000141.1 GCA_947629725.1 uncultured Clostridia bacterium | reverse complement strand
TCTCGAACTCTTCGAGGCGGGGAGAACTTTTCCGGGATACGCCGCGGCGGACAAGATCGTCGGCAAAGCGGCTGCCATGCTCTACGTCCTCCTCGGCGTGAAGAGCGTGTATGCGGAGGTCGCCTCCGAGCCCGCAGAGGCGCTCTTGAAGGAGCGCGGCGTGCGGTTTTCCTGCGGAAAGCTCGTGCCCGCGATCGTAAACCGCAAGGGGGACGGGCTCTGCCCGATGGAGCAGACCGTTCTGCCCCTCGTCTCCCCCGAAGAGGCCCCCCGTCTTTTGCGCCAAACGCTCGAAAGGCTCCGCGCACAAAAGTGAGAAAAACCGCCGCAATCGCGGCGGTTTTTCAGTCGAAGAGGGAGAGCTGGCCTCCGCTCGTCTTCAGAAGGCTCGTCTGGACGCCCTTCATGAGGACGTCGCCCTCTTCGGGCCTTCCGATGAGGAGAGGGGAGACGGGGTCGTGCAAGGCGCGGTTGCTGCGCACTTTTTCCGCGCTCGTGTTGGCGTAGCAATACTTGCAGCCGTTCGGGCAGGAGTCGTAAAACCCGATGTCCCGCATGGTGATGCAGGTACACCCGAGGCGGTTGCCCATGTGGCGGACGCTCTTAAAGGAGCAGCCGTTCGCGTCTGCGATCTCCGTGAGGGTGACGCAGCCCGCCCGCCGCACGCCGCAGGCGGAGTAGTCCGCCTCGTCCGCGCAGGTTTGGATGGGGAGGTGAAAACCCGCCGCGATCTTTCCGAGCTCCGCTGCGAGCTTCCGCTTGGTCTCTCTATCCATGGGGACGATCTCGGGCATGTTCGTCTGCAGCTTCGCGTACATATCCACAAAACTGAAAATGCACCCCCGCACCTTTCCCGTGAGAGCGCGCGCGATGTGCTCGAAGGCGGAAGCATGCGCCTCGGGCGTGTAAGTCGCGGTGAGGAGGACGGGGTCGTACCGCCACACGACCCGCTTTGCCCCCGCCGCCGAGGAGAGGCGGAGAAGGGTCTCGATGCTCTCGTCGACAGACGGCACGTTGGGCTCTACGTCCTTCCCGTAGGCGGTGATCGTGTAGTGGAAGAGGGTGCGGAAGTTTTGCACGAACTTCGGCACATGGGGGAGGAGGGGCGCATAGTTTTTGGAGCAGAACACGATGGCGTCCACCGCGTCGGGGCGGAGTTCATACCTCGTCACGCGGTTGGGAAAGATGGGGTTGCGCGAAAGGACGTACCCCTCGCGGAAACGGTTTACGAGCCAATCGGTGTAGCGGGCGACGACGTCCGTTCTCGCGCTCACGGAGAGGATCATGCGCTTGCCTCCTTCGGTGGTTTGAAAAAATATTATATCGCCAAACGGGCAAAAAAACAAGACTTTTCACGCTTTTGAAGGCTTTTTTGCAAAAACTCCGCCTGTGGTTTATACGGACGGCGGGTCCGTTTTTCGGCAATTTTTTCGTTTCGGCGGGGGAATCGGCGCAATTCGCTTGAAATTTTCGGGAAATATGATACAATAGCAGTACGGGGAGGCGCGGCTTTCACGCCATATTACTTTTTCGATTCGGGCTCGACCTACGCAAAGCGGGCAGTCCGCAAACGGTATTCCGCAATCATTCCGAAAAAAGACGGAGTATTTTTTCGGAAAGAGGAGCCGCAGGCGTAAAAAGGGAGCGATTGCCTTTTTGGCAATCGCTCGGGACAGGCGCCTTGCGGCGACGTGGCAGGGGAGACGCGTCTTCTTCCCCAAAATTTTCCTGCGGGAAATTTCGGGGGCCCCATACTTTTTCGATTTGGTATCGACCTACGCAAAGCGGGCAGCCCGCAAATGCAGGCCGCCCGCTTTGGCAGGGGAGACGCGACTCGAACACGCAACAGACGGTTTTGGAGACCGTTGCTCTACCATTGAACTACTCCCCTAAAACACGAATATTATAGCCTATCTTCGGCGATACGTCAAGAACTTTTCGTTTGAAAATGAAAATTTTTCGGACCGCACTTCGGAAGGAGACCGCATGGAAACACGAAAAACCGTAACGCTCTACACAGACGGCGCCTGCTCGGGCAATCCCGGAGCGGGCGGCTGGGGGGCCGTCCTCCTCTACGGCGGGCACCGCCGTGAGCTCTCGGGCGGTGAGAGGGAGACGACCAACAACCGCATGGAACTCACCGCCGTCATCGAGGGGCTCGGGCGGCTCAAATACCCCTGCGACGTGGATGTTTACAGCGATTCCTCCTACGTCGTGAACGCCTTCCTCAACGGGTGGGTGTATGGCTGGGAGAAGAGCGGCTGGAAGAAGACGGACAAGAAGCCCGTCCTCAATGAGGAGCTGTGGAAAGAGCTCCTCGCCCTTTCCCGTACCCATAACCTCACCTTCCACTGGGTGAAGGGGCACGCGGACAACGAACTCAACAACCGCTGCGACGAGCTCGCCCGCGCCGCGATCGCCGCCTTCAAAGAGGAGCCGAAAACGGACGAAAACTTATAATTCGGAGAGAACGCGTATATAATAAAACCGTGAAGAAAGAAGAAAACGATCGGAAGAGAAGCGGGCTCGTGCCGTGGAAGGCGGCGCTCCACACCGTCGGGATCGTCGCTGCCGCGGCGGTCTTCGAGTTCTTTTTGTATGCTTCTCTCGGGTTTTTCGTGCATACGTGGGCGCGCGGGTGGTATCTTCTCGCCCTCATCGGCGGAAGTCTCGTGAACGCGGGCGTTCTCTTAGCGGACCTTCTATGCTACTTTCTCCGCCGCGACACGGTGAGCCGCTTCTGCATCACTGCCTATGCGGCCGGCGTGTTCTTCGCGGTCGGTTTCTACGTCCTCCTGCGGACGGGTCTCTATGAGATCTTGCGGACGGAAGGGGGGATCGAGGAGCTCCTCGACCGTTCGGGCAGCCGCGTCCTCGCCGTCTTCCTCTTTATCCTCCTCCAATTTTTACAGGTCATCGTTCTGCCCATCCCGAGCACGGTCACGGTCGCCGCGGGTGCGCTCGTGTTCGGCCCCCTTTGGGGGAGCATTTTCAGCCTCATCGGCATTGTGCTCGGGTCGCTTGTCGCCTTTTGGATCGGGCGTTACGCGGGCTTCCGCGTCGTCGCGTGGCTCGTCGGAAAAGATACCCTCGAAAAGTGGCTCAAAAAGATCAAGGGGAAGGATAAACTCCTCCTTTCCGCCATGTTTCTTTTGCCCGTCTTCCCCGACGACGTGCTCTGCTTTGTGGCGGGGCTCTCCTCGATGTCGGTGTGGCTCTTCCTCGGCGTCATCCTCATCTCCCGCGTGCTCGCCATCTTCACGACGAGCTACTCCATCACTCTCATTCCCTTCAAGGGGTGGGGACTCGCGGTGTGGGCCGCCATCTTCGTGCTCGTCGCCGCCCTCTTTGTCGTGCTCTACACGAAGTCGGACGACATCCTCGGCTGGATCGACAAAAAATTCCGCCGCGTGCCGAGGGTGAAGGAAAAGACGGGGAGGGGAGAGTTCACGGTGAAGGTCGTCTCTCCCGACGGCACGGCCGTGGAAAAGGGGGTCCCGAAGTCGGAAAAGCCCCATAGAAACAAGAAGTGAAAGCGCCTCCGTGCGCTTTTTCTTTTTGCCCGAAAGAGGGCCGCCTTCTGCGCCGCAAAAGCGGAAATTATTTTCGGAAATATTTGCCTCCGAACTCTTGCTTTTCGCGCGGGGTTTGTGTATAATGGTATGCGGTAGAAATTGGATTTTTTCAAGCAAGAGGTCAACATGGACAGGATTCAACGTTTGAGACAGAGAAGGGAGGACCTGCTCGCCGCGGGGAAGAAGATCCGCGCGGAGATCGCCGCTCTCTGCGACGATGAGAGCTTTGTCGAGCTCTCGTCGTACAGCTATTCCAAAGATCTGTTCTACGGGGAGGATGC
>CANREU010000140.1 GCA_947629725.1 uncultured Clostridia bacterium | reverse complement strand
AAATTCGGGGGCGAACCCTCACCCCTACCCCTCCCCCTCACGTAGGGGGAGGGCACGGTTGTGATAGGCGAGGCGAAATACCGTGGGCAACCCCCACCACCCCCGCAAGCGGGGGAGCCGCCCCCTCCAAAGGGGGCAGCTTTTTCGCCCCCCATCCTACCCTCCCCCCTCAAGTATAAGGGGGGAGGCAAGAGGAATCTCATCATGCGGTCATGTTTCGACTGCGCTCAACATGACGTGTTTTTATAGCCCCCCGCACCCCTACCCCTCGCCCCCGAGGGGGGCGAGGGCATGAGGAGGGATGGGTCAGGGGCGGGGTGGATCAGGGTTCGGCGGTAACGGGCGCGTCGGCGAGAATGTGGCCTCCGTAGGCGTAGTTCCAGTCCCAGCCATAGTTCCCGCGAGCAGTCACTCTATATTTGCCATTCTTGACGTTACTCACAAGCTCCGCGATGGTATAGTTCTCACCGTCTTGAATTATCAAGCTCAATTTTCTATAACTTGTATCTGTGATTTGCACAAAGGTTACGCTCTCTACTTCGTGTAAATCATGATCTGTTGTATAACTGGGATGTGAAATGAAATAGGTCGCGCCGTCGAGCTTGATACCCTCTTTTTCAAAGACCGTCTCGGCGAGCTCTTGATATGCAGCCTGCTCGCTTTTCGTGTAGTTAAAATTGTGCTCAAATGTGTAGACGGCGTTCTCCGTTGTCGCCTGCTGCAAAGTCTCCGCGATGTTTTTGTTCGTCAACTTCGCAATTTCAATGGGTTCGGCGGGCGTTACGGAAACAACGCCATATGTCTGCGTATTGATGTTGAGCAATGTGAATATCGCATGGATCTTCGTTATATTGCCGTTATCGTCGCATACAAAATCCCAACGATCGTCTATTGTCCTGTCCCATGAAAAGCCCGGCAGGTTCGACTTCGCTTCCTTATATATTCCTCCCTCCTTCACGCTTTGCAGGCCGAGGAGGACTTCGGAGGCGTAGTTCGTGAGAAGGTCGTCGATGCCGGTCACGGGGGTGGCGACGTCTTCCCCTCCCCCGCCCTGCTCTTCAAACTGCTCGGCGGTGTAGGGGGTCTTCGCGATCTCCTCCCCCTCGGCGGCGTAAATATCCATGCGGTGGCGGCGGTGCATCTCGTCGTACTTCGAGAAATCGAGGAAGTTCTCCGTCATCTCCTCATCGGAATAGCTCGCGTCGGCCACGCGGAAATAAAAGACGTGGAAGGAGCCCGCGCCGTCGAATTGCAAAACATTGATCTCGCGGAGGTTCTTCTCGCGGTCGATCGTGTCGCTGTAAATTCTTTGGGAGCCGCTCTCGCAATCATCGGGATAGAGCCCTTCAAATCTTGCATACACGGCGGCGGAAAGCTCCTCTTCCATGGCGTTACGGCGGGCGTCGTACTCCAAAGAAAACACGGTCTCGGAGGTCGCCGAGACCTGCGCGGAAGAGGCGGAACGCTCGACTACCTCCTCCCAAGTGAGCGGAACGGTGAGGGAAATGTTCAAAAGATAAAAGGTGCGCGCCGTCTCCCCGCCCTTCTCGATGTAGGCATAGGAAATGCGCGCGAGGCGGTCGTCCTCATCCGCGGAGAAACGCACCGCTTGGAAATTTTCGGGCTCGTAAGGAACAAACTGCGGCCTTACGGTGTTTTCAAAGAATGCCTGCCCGTCCTTTTTATGGTCGCGGAGAAAATCCTCGAAGGTCATTTTCTCGGGCTCTTCGGGAGTTTCGGGGGTTACGCTCGGCTCTTCGGGGGCTAAAAAGTTACCCCCCCCGTGCATGCTGACATTATCAACAGCTGCGATGCGAAGAGACAGGCCGCCGCGCCGACTGCGAGGCTCTGCACCTTCTTTTTGGTACTTGTTTTCATACAAGGTCCTCCTGTTTGGTTGGAAATATTATACCACACGACGGCGCCGATTGCAACAGTTATTTGAAAATTACACGGATATTTACAGGCGAACGGACGATTTTTTTCGGGGAGAGGTGAAAAACCGTAAGTCGGGGCACGCAGAGAGCAAACCCCCTGCCTTCGGCGGGGGGATTAAGGGGGGTGGAAATTCGGGGGCGAACCCTCACCCCTACCCCTCCCCCTCACGTAGGGGGAGGGCACGGTTGTGATAGGCGAGGCGGGATACCGTGGGCAACCCCCACCGCCTCGGCGCGCCCTCTCTTTCCGCGTCATTCTGAGCCGCCGCGCCGACCGCAAAATACGGTCGGCGCGGCGTGTCGAAGAATCCCGAAGTACGAAGTCCGCGCTTTTTGTTCCACCCCCCACCCTACCCTCCCCCCTCAAGTATAAGGGGGGAGGCAAGAGGTAGGGCGCGCCTTCTTCCACGTCATTCTGAACCGTTCTACTACGTCATTCCGAACGGACGTGAGGAATCTCATCATGTGGTCATGTTTCGACTGCGCTCAACATGACGTGTTTTTATAGCCCCCCGCACACCTACTCTGCCCCGAGGGGGCGAGAAGCAAAACGTAAGTGCCCGTTCCGAACGGAACGGGCGCTTACGAAGATTTATGGAGATTGTTCTGTGAGCTATTTTTTGTCTGCCTTCTTGGGGGCGCAGGCGGGGCAACCGCTGCAATGCGCACAGTCGCAGCCGCAACTGCTCTTGCCCTGTTTCTTGCGGATGACCGTAAACACGACCACCCCCAAGACGAACGCCGCCGCGGCGATGATGATGAGAATTTCCCACCAGCTCATTGTTCGCCTCCCCCCTCGCCGTCATCGGGCGCGCCGTCCGCCGTCTCTTCGGGCGGGGTCTCCTCGGGCGGGGCGGAAGAGAGCGCGGCCTCCTCGAGGAGCGCGTCCCCCTCGGCGAGCGCAAGCTCTTTCACGGGGTGCTTCTTATTCCAGAATACGATGCCGACGATCGCCGCCGCGATGACCGCCGCGAGGATGAACACCGTCCACCACCAGCTGCCGACGAGGTAGATCGCCGTGCCGACCAGATAGGAGGTCGCGATCCAGAAAAGGAGGGTCCACTTGAATTTGCCCTTCGGGAGCTCCGCCCGCGCCGTGGCGCACGCCGCAAAGCAGGGAATGGTCGTCATATTGAAGGCGATGAACGAGATGAGGGCGGGGATGGTGATATTCGTCGCCTCGATCATTGTGTACGCCTCGAGGACGCCTTCCTCCGTCGCAATGTACCGCCCCGCAACGCACGCCGCGAGGGTGCCGAAGGTGGCGATGACGTTCTCCTTCGCGACAAGCCCCGAGATGGCGGCGACCGCGAACACCCAGCCGAAGTTCACCCACTCGCCGTTTATCTCCTTCCCGAGCTGCGAGCCAAAGCCGAGCGGGGTGAAGATGGGCTGGATGAGCATCCCGATCGAGCCCAAAATGCTGCGGTCGGCATGGAGGTTGGCGAGAATGGTCTCCCCCTCGTACTCGATCTCCTCGGGCAGGAAGTGCCAATCCCAAGAGAAGTTGGAGAGGAACCAGATGACGATCGTCGAGGCGAAGATGATGGTGAACGCCTTCTTCACGAAGTGCTTGGTCTTATCCCACAGGTGGATCATGAGGCCCTTGAAGAGGGGCATATGATAGGCGGGCAGTTCCATGATGAAGGGCGGCACCTCCCCCCGCATCGTCGTGTTGCGCATGAGGATGACGCAGACGATCGCCGTAACGATGCCCACGAGGTACATGCCGTAGGTGATGAGGTCGGCGTTGCCCACATGGAAGAAGGAGACGATGCCCCCCGCAATGGCGGTGAGGATGGGCAGTTTTGCCCCGCACGAGAAGAAGGGAATGACGCGGATGGTCGCCGTGCGCTCCTTGTCGTCCGCGAGCGTTCTCGTGTTGATCATGGCGGGCAGGGAACAGCCGAAGCCCATGATCATG
>CANREU010000139.1 GCA_947629725.1 uncultured Clostridia bacterium | reverse complement strand
CTCCACGCCTCGGGCGCCAAAGTGCAGGTGTACGACGATTACTCCATCCGTATCCTCCTGCCCGCCGAGATCGACAGTCAAGTCTATGTCTACAACGCCGTCTCCTGCACGGGCGAGCTCACCGTCTCCTACGGCACCTCTCCCGAAGCGGCGACGGTCATCATGCCCGCAAAGAGCGGGGAGGATATTTCCCTCTACGTGAAGGGCGCTTCCTCGCGGACGACCCTCGGCAACCACGCCGTGCTCGTGAACCTCACGAAGGCGGGCAAACAGGCCCTGAAGGACGCGACCGCCGAGGCGGACGGCAGCAGCTATCTCTACGTGAAGGTGGGGGAGGACACCCTCATCAATCTTCCGGTGGACGAGCAGCTCTCCGCGATCGGCGCGAGCAACACCACGGTGAACACCGCCGAATGGGCGACCTCCGTCGCCACCACGATCGACACCGCGGTAAAGGACGGCGGCGAGTGCCTCGCGCTCTCCGTGCCCGAGCTCTACACGATGCCCGCGGCGCAGGGAGACCTCGCGCTCATCCTGCTCTATGCGGCGTTCGGCGCCTGCATGCTCGGCGCGCTCATCTTCTTTATCGTGCGCTACCGCGTGCTCGCCGTCTCGTACCTCTATTCCTTCCTGTTCTTCCTTCTCCCCATGCTCCTCTGCATCTGGGCGATCGGGTTCCTCAATATCGGCCTCGAATCGGCGCTCGGGCTCATGCTCGCGGGGGCGCTCCTCACCGTCTCCAACGCCATCTCCTACGAGTACGCGAGGAAGGAATATGCGACGGGCAAGACGATGTCGTCCTCCGTCAAGGCGGGCTACAAGAAGTGCTTCTGGGCCCTGTTCGACTTGCACATCGCCGTCGCGCTCTTCGCTTTCATGACCTTCTTCGTCGCCCTCACGGGTCTTCGCGTGTTTGCGTTCACCCTCGCCCTCGGCACGGTGTTCTCGGGGATCTGCTCTCTCGGGATCAACCGCTTCGCTTGGGCCGTGATGACCTCGCTCGGCGGCCATCCCGCGGCGCTCGTCAACTTCAAACGGGAGGAAACGCAAGATGAAGAAGACTGAATTTAAGCCCGTAAAGCTCTTTTACGTGTGGCTCGCCGTCTCGGCGGTGCTCCTCGTCGCGGGGATCATCCTCTCCGCCGTTCTCGGATTCAACCTCACCGCGGAGGAGGGCAAGATCAAGACCTTTGAAGTGGACTACGACGTCGTCGCGGAGACCGCATACGATCCCGCGGACATCGAAAAGGCGTGCGAGGACGCGTTCAAAGCGAACAAGCTCTCCTACCTCAAAAAGGAGACGGACGAAGCGACCCTCCTCGCCGACGGCAAGAAGCTCGTGTACACTTTCTCCTACGGCGCGGACGACGAGGCGCTCGGGGCCGCGCTCACCGCGGCAAAGGCCTCCTTCGGCGAAAAGCTGCCCGAGGCGAAGATCTACGCAAACTTCCACACCGCCGAAAACAAGCCCATGAACGAGGCGCTCTGGAGGGGCGGGATCGCCCTTGCCTGCGGCGCGCTGCTCGGCATGGTGTACGTCGGGATCCGTTTCGGCGTCGCGGCGGGGCTCACGGGCCTCACCCTCGAGGCGCACGGCGCGGGCATTGCCGTCACGGTCTTTGCTATCGCCCGCATTCCCGTCACGGCGGGCGCGCCCCTCTTGTACGCGGGGATCGCCGCATTTGCGACCTTGCTTTTGTGGATCCTCTTCTGCATGAAATCGCGCGAGAGCACGAAGGACCCCGGCTACGCCGCCCTTTCGACGGACGAGCGGGTCGAGAACGCCTTCCGGGCCTCGTGGAAACTCATCGCCTGCGTGGCGGGGGGGATCGGCATTGCGATCGTTCTCCTCGGCGCCTGCGCGGCGGCGGGCGTGCGGCTCCTCATCCTGCCCGCACTGCTGCCCCTTGCGGCTGCCGTCTATTCCGTCCTGTTCTTCGGGCCCGCCCTGCACGTCTTCGTCAAGCGCCCGTTCGACAGGCTGTCGGTCAAGCGCAAGCGGTACGCCGGCAAAAAGAAAGCGGAGAAAGCGCCCGAAGAGAATTGATTCGGAGTTTTCGGAAACAAACGGCGGGGCAAACCCGCCGTTTTGCGTAAATACGGAGGAAAAATGATCAGGATCGAACGGGAATACTCTTTCTCCCCCGCGGAGGAGGAGAAGGTGCGCGCCCTCGCCGAAGAGCTGTCTCTCACGGAGACGACCGTTTCCGTGCTCTTTTCGCGCGGGGTCGACACCGTGGAGAAGATCTCTTCCTTCCTGCACCCCGGCGAGGGGAATTTCCTCTCTCCCTTCCTCATGAAGGGGATGCGCGAGACGGTCGATCTTCTCCGCCGCGCCAAAGAGGAGGAGTGGCGGGTCGCCGTGTTCGGCGATTACGACGCGGACGGCATCGGCGCGCTCGCCATCATGCAGCGCGCGCTCACCCGCTTCGGCATCACGCCCTATCTCTACGTCCCCGAGCGGGCGGAGGGGTACGGCATGAGCGTTGCAGCCCTCGATAAAATTTTCGACGATTTCCTCCCCGACCTCATTCTCACCGTCGACTGCGGTATTTCCAACAGGAAAGAGGTCGAATATATCAAGGAGCAGGGGGCGTATTGCGTGGTCACCGACCACCACGAGCTCCCCGACGAGCTCCCCGATTGCGTGGTCGTCAACCCCAAACTCAAAGACGACTACCCCTACGACAATCTCTGCGGCGCGGGAGTTGCCTTCAAGCTCGCCTGCGCCCTCCTCGGGCGGGAGGCATACGACCTCGTCGACTTCGCCGCCCTCTCCACCGTGGCGGACAGCGTGCCCCTTTTGGGGGAGAACCGCGACATCGTCGCCGCGGGGCTCGAACGCATGAATTCCGCACCCCGTCCCTGCTTTTCCGCCCTTCTCGGCAAGCAGCAGGAGATCGGCGCGCACACCCTCGCCTTCACCGTCGCCCCCCGCGTGAACGCCGCGGGAAGGATGGGGGACGCCTTCTCCGCCCTCCGCCTCTTCACGACGGACGGGGAGGAGATCGTCTCCCTCGCCGAAAAACTCAACGCCTACAACGCCGAACGGCAGCGGCGGTGCGACGAGCTCTACACGCAGGCGTCCTCGCAGATCGCCGCGGAGGGGGCATACGGCAACGTCGTCATGCTTGCGGGGCAGGAGTGGAACGCGGGTTTTTTGGGGATCGTCGCGGCGCACGTGGTGGAGGAATACCGCCGCCCCGCCATCCTCTTCGTGAAGCGCGGGGAGCTCCTCAAGGGGAGCGCGCGCAGCGTGGAGAAGGTGAATATCTTCGAGGCGCTCAAAAACTGCTCCTCCTACATCGAGGAATTCGGCGGGCACGCGCAGGCGGCGGGGGTCAATGTCCGCGCCGAGAACTTTGCCGCCCTCCGCGATGCGCTCGATCGCTACATCGGCGAAAAATATGCGCGGGAGGACTTCGTCCCCACCCTCACCGTGTGCGGCGAGGGGAATGCCGACCGCCGCCTTGCGGAGGAACTCAACGCCCTCGAGCCCTACGGCATGGGCAACCGCAGGCCCCTCTTCACCATGCGGGTGGGGCAGGTGGACGCCTCCCTCTTAAAACCGCAGTCTCCGCACGTCGGGTTCTCGGCGGGCGGGCTCGACTTCGTCTTTTTCGGCGGCGCGGAGAAGCTCCGCCTCCTCCGCAGCGGGCTCAAGAAGACGGTCGTCTTTGAATACAATCTCTCCCGCTACCGCGGCAAGGAATATCTGAAAGGATTCGTGCGGGAGGTCGTTCCCGACGAGGGGGGAGACATCCGCCTCGAAGCGTTCGAGAACGCCGTGCTCTCCCTCAAAGAGACTTCCGCTGTCGCGGAAAGAAAGGGGGAGGAGGAACTTCTCGCCCGCGCGCGGGAGC
>CANREU010000138.1 GCA_947629725.1 uncultured Clostridia bacterium | reverse complement strand
ATGGCGCGCGGGGCGGACTTCGAGTCGGGCAACCCCGTGCGGCGGGTGAAGGCGGTCGTGCCCATCCTCATTCCTCTCCTTCTCTCCGCCTTCCGCAGGGCGGACGAGCTCGGCGACGCGATGGACGCCCGCTGCTATTCGGGGGGCAAAAAGCGCACAAAGTATAAAAAACTCCGCTTCGGGTGGAGAGACGTCATCGTGTTCCTTGTCGGCGCGGCGATGGTGACGGGGGTCGTCCTCCTCCGCGTCTATTTAGGGTGGCCGATATGAGATACGTTCTTCTCGTGCAATACGACGGCACCGAGTTTTCCGGCTTCCAGAAGCAGAAGAAGGGGGAGCGCACCGTGCAGGAGGAACTCGAGCGCGCGGCAGCCGAAATTTTCGGCGTACCCACGCGGGTCTCGGCGAGCGGCAGGACGGACGCGGGCGTGCATGCGCGCGGGCAGGTCTGCCACCTCGACGGGGAGACCTCCGTCCCTCCCGAACGGCTCTTTCTGTGCTTCAACCGCATTCTCCCGCCCGATCTGCGCGTTTTAAGGAGCGCGGCGGCGCCCGAAAACTTCGACTGCACCCGCGCCGTCAAGAAGAAGACCTACGTCTACACCTTCTACCATGCGCCCGCCGAACTCCCGCTTTTGGAGCGGTATGCGGCGAGGGTGCCCGTCCGTCCCGAAATAGAGAGGATGCGGGAGGGGGCGGCGCTCCTTGTGGGCGAGCACGACTTCAAGGCGTTTTCCTCCACGGGCTCCTCCGTCAAGACGACGGTCCGCACGGTCGATTCCGTCCGGATCGAAGAGGAGAGGGGGGAGGAGGCGGATATTTTCCGCATTTCCGTCACGGGAAACGGATTTCTATACAACATGGTGCGCATTCTCGCGGGCGAACTTGTTTCGATCGGCTGCGGAAAGGGTATAGATTGTATAGAGAAAGCGTTTTCGACGGGGGAAAGAGGGCTTGTCGCAAAGACGATGCCCGCCCGCGGGCTCACGCTCGAGCGCGTGGACTATGGGTTTCCTCTCTTCGGGGAAAAGGAGTGACATGGAATTTTTTGAATGGCTGTTTGTGCCGCAACTCATCCTCACGATGATACGGTTTTATAGCGAAGGCGCGATCATGTCCGACGCGGTGTATTTTTCCATCGTGTTCAGCATCCCCGCCGCGCTCTACATCGTCTGCCTCATTATAGGCGGCTTGGGGCTTTCCCGCATGGCGAAGTTCGCGGGGATCGGCAACCGCTGGATGGCGTTCGTGCCCTTTCTCAACACCTACTACGCCCAAAAACTCGGCGGGGAGGCGTCCGTTTTCGGCGCAAAGATGAAGCGGGCGGGGCTGTATGCCATGCTCATCGAGATCTTTTACGTCGTCTTGAACGCATTTTCCATCGCGCTCTCCATCTACCTCTCGCAGGGCGCGTTCTACGAAGAGGTCACGGACATTGAAACGGGGGTGACTTCTTCCGTCTTCAACCTCAACCGCGTGCCTGCAAACATGCGCTGGGCGTATTTTATGACCAATGATACGGGCTTCGGCGTCCTCGACATCACTACGGGCCTTTTGGGGCTCGTGCTCGTGTTCTTCTTCTGCGTGCTCTATAACTCGGTGTTCAAGAAGTACTATATCCGCAGCCCCTTCCTTCTCACCTTCCTTTCTGCCGTACTCCCTGGGCGGGCGTTCTGCCTCTATGCGGTGCGCAACAACGCACCCGTCGATTACGACGCCTATTTGAGACGGATGCGGGAGGAAGCGGCCCGCCGCATGCAGGGTACCCCGCCCCCTCCCTACGGGGGCGCTCCGACGGGCGGGAGCGGCGGCCCGCAGGAGCCCTTCTCCGACTTCGGCGGCACGGCGGAGGAGACGCCGCCCGAGAGCGGCGGAAACGACAGCCCCTTCTCCGATTTCTGACCGATGAAGGAACGGCGCAAATGCGCCGTTCCTTATTTTTTGCGGGAAATCTTTTGCCTTCGCCCTCTTGCATCCCCCCTTATACTGTCAACTCTTGCCCTCCCCCTGCGTCAGGGGGAGGGGTACTTCGTCGCTATGCTCCTCGTGTCGCCCTTCGATAACATTCATGGCGTGCGGGCGATAGGGGAGGGGGTCCGCCTCCGCTATTGCGATTTGCCCCTCATTCGTCCCCTGCGGGGACACCTTCCCCCCTCGGGGGGAAGGCTTTCGGCCGACCAACAGAATGCGCTTGCGAAAAATCGCCGCAAACTGTTTACAAAACGAGATCGCCATGCTATAATGGATATAACGGTAGGTTATGGACAACCGCCGTAAGGGTCAATCTTGCTTATAGGAGGAGAGGGGTGGAACCGATTGCTGCCGTCGCCACTGCGCAGGGAGCGGGCGGGATCGCCGTCGTTCGTTTGAGCGGCGAAGGCGTGCTCGCGCTTGCGAAAAACATGTTCTCCCGCAAGGGGGAGTTCGTCCCCAATCACATGTATGCGGGGGAGATCGACTGCGGCAGCTTTCGCGACTTCGGCATGTGCGTCTATTTCCGCGCCCCCCGCTCCTTCACGGGGGAGGACGTCGTCGAGTTCCATTGCCACGGGGGTACGGAGATCGCCCGCGGCGTCCTCAAAAGGGCGGTGTCCCTCGGTGCGCGCCCCGCAGAGCGCGGGGAATTCACGCGGCGCGCCTTTCTGAACGGAAAACTGTCCCTCTCCGCGTGCGAGGGCATGGCGGCGATGATCGGCGCCGAGAGCGCGGCCGAGGTCCGCGCGGGCTATTCACTGTACACCGAAAAACTCATCAAGGAGACGGAGCGGCAGCGCGTCCTTCTCACCGAGTGCCTCGCGGGCATGGAGGCGGACGTCGACTTTCCCGAGGAAGACCTCGAGCGGGACACACGCGCGCAGCTTATAGAAAAGCTCGGCGAGGCGGAACGGGGGCTCGAAAAGCTCCTCTCCCAATACAGTGTGGGCAAGAAGATCAAGCGGGGGATAAACGTCGTCTTCTGTGGTGCGCCCAACGCGGGCAAGAGCACTCTTTTCAACGCCCTCTTGGGGTATGACCGCGCCATCGTCTCGCCGCACGCGGGCACCACGCGCGACGCTTTGGAGGGTGAGACGGAGATAGGAGACATGCTCTTCCGCCTCACCGATACGGCGGGGATCCGCGAGAGCGACGACGAGGTGGAGCGCGAAGGCGTGCGCCGCGCCGAGAACGCCGCAAGGGCCGCGGACCTCATCGTCTACCTCCGCGAAGAGGGGGACGGGGTCGTCCTCCCCGAGGGGGTGCCTGTCGTCACCGTCTGCGCCAAATGCGACCAAAAACGGGACATGGGGTGCGAAATTTGCGTTTCCGCCTACACGGGCGAGGGGATAGAGGAGCTCAAAAACCTGCTCTATGAACGCGGCGTCGGTGCGGAGACGGAGGGCGTCTTCCTCATGGAGGAGAGGCATTTTTCGGCAGTCAAAGAGGCGAGAGAGGGGATAGCGCGGGCACGGCGCGCGGCGGAAGAGGGGCTGCCCCTCGAGCTTTGCGCGGAGGATCTGCGGCTCGCCCGCATTGCCCTCGGCTCTCTCAGCGGGGAGACGGCGGCGGACGAAGTCGTCGAAGAGATCTTCTCGAAGTTCTGCGTCGGGAAATAGTCGGAAAGCAAGCGGAAACAGTCGGAAAACGGAGCCGCGCGGGGGCGCGGAAGGGAGAAAATATGGTCAATCTCGAACTTTACAGGGTGTTCTACACGGTCGCGAAATGCGGGAGCCTCACGAAGGCGGCAGAGGAGCTCTACATCTCCCAGCCCGCCGTCTCACAGGCCATAAAGCAGCTCGAGAACCAGCTCGGCACCCCCCTCTTCAACCGCATGCACAAGGGCATGGAGCTCTCCAAACAGGGGGGCGAACTCGTGTTTGCGGACGTCGAGCGCGCTTTGCG